>DASWQD010000350.1:0-12936 GCA_036398255.1 Gemmatimonadaceae bacterium
AACCACAGTGCTGGCGGAGCTGCCGCCCAGATGAGCATCGCGAGCGATGGAAACTCGCGAATGGACGTCGAGCCCCGTCGAAGGATGCGCCGGGCGGTAGTCGTGCTCCCGAGCGGTCTCACGCTCGCAAACCTTTTTTGCGGCGTTTTCGCGATCGTATCGGCGTCCCGCGGCCAGTTCGATTTTGCCGGTCTCCTCATCGTGCTCGGCGGATGCGCAGATGCGCTCGACGGTCGTGTCGCGCGCGCCACCGGGAGCGGGTCGCGTTTCGGCTCGGAGCTCGACTCTCTCGTGGACGTCATCACGTTCGGGCTCGCGCCCGCGGTCATCATGTACTTCGCGATGCTCAACCGCGAAGGGTGGGAGTGGCTGATCGTATTCCTTTACGTTGCCTGCGCCGCGATTCGCCTCGCACGTTTCAACGTCGAGCAGGCAGGGCGCGCGAAGCGGTACTTCCACGGACTGCCGAGTCCGGCGGCGGGAATGACCCTCGCGACGTACTACTGGTTCAGCCAGAGCACTCTCTACAACGAGACGATTCTCGCTGACCTGCCATGGCACTTCTGGATGCGATTCCTGATGCTCGCGCTCGCGTTTCTCATGATCAGCAACGTGTCGTATCCAGCGGTTCCGACCGTCGGATACCGGAAGATCAGCGAGATTCTCGGCACTCTCGTCGTGGTAGTCGTGATAGTCGGTATCATTGTCCTGCGAAAGCAGTTCTACTTCCCCGCTCTCGTGGGTTACGTGGTGTACGGGGTCGGCAAGACTGTCTTCTTCGGATTGATCGGCCGCAAGCCGCGAGGAGATGTACCAGTGATCTCTGATCCCGATGAAGAGCTCGAGCCGGATACGCAAATAGTGGTCGCCGACATAACGCCAGAACGTCAGGCGCGTCGTCGAAGACGGCGGCGTCAACAGCGTGACGACCGCGCGCGAGGAAACCAGCCCCCACAGCCCGGAGACAGCAACACGTGAAGAGATGGAAGGTCTCGGTACACATCACCCCTCGCCGCGGGATCCTCGATCCCCAGGGCAAGGCTGTCGAGGGCGCACTGCATTCGCTCGGCTTCGCGGGTGTACGAGATGTACACGTGGGCCGTCACATAATCATCGAGAACGAGGCACCGAGCGCGGATGACGCGAAAACCGCCGTGAAGTCGATGTGCGAGCGTCTCCTCGCCAATCCGGTTACCGAAGATTTCGAGATCGAGTCGGCGGCCGAAGGATGAAATTCGGCATCGTCACGTTCCCCGGCTCGAACTGCGATTACGATGCGTACCGCGCCGTCATCGATACGCTCGGGGAGGAAGCCGTCTACATCTGGCACAAGGATCACGATCTCCAGAATTCCGACGTCGTCATTCTTCCGGGCGGATTCAGCTACGGTGATTACCTGCGGCCGGGCGCCATCGCGCGCTTCAGTCCGGTCATGTCGGAGGTGGTCGAGCATGCGCGGCGAGGCGCGCCTGTCATCGGCATCTGCAACGGATTCCAGATTGCGTGCGAAGCTGGCCTCCTGCCGGGCGCGCTTCTGCGGAACGCATCCCTTCAGTTCATCTCCGCTCCGCTGACGCTTCGAGTCGAGAACGCCGACACGCTGTTCACGTCGGCGTACGAGAAGGGTCAGGTCCTGACGATCCCGGTTGCCCATGGCGATGGGCGATACACGGCAAGCGATGAGGAGCTCGACGAGCTGGAAGGAGCCGACCGTGTGGTGTTCAGATACGTCGGAGCTGACGGCGAGCTCTCTCCCGAATCGAATCCCAACGGGTCTTCGCGTGCGATCGCCGGAATTGTCAGCGCCGAAGGCAACGTCATGGGACTGATGCCGCATCCGGAACGCGCACTGGACGAGAAGCTCGGTTCACGCGACGGGCTCGGCTTCTTCGAGTCAATCCTGGCTCGCGTCGGGGTGTGACCATGTCGCAGGTCAGGCCGCGGCCCGGCGATCCCGACATTACTCCCGACCTCGTCGCCGAACATGGAATAACGTCCGAGGAATACGATCGCCTGGTGAAAATGCTCGGGCGCACACCGACGTTCACCGAGCTTGGAATCGTCAGCGCGCTCTGGAGCGAGCACTGCTCCTACAAGCATTCCCGCAATCTGCTGAAGACACTTCCGACGGAAGCGCCGTGGGTGCTTCAGGGTCCGGGTGAGAACGCCGGAGTGATTTCCATCGGAGACGGTCTGGCGGTCGCGTTCAAGATCGAATCCCATAATCACCCCTCTGCCGTCGAGCCGTACCAGGGTGCGGCAACGGGCGTCGGCGGAATTCTCCGTGACGTGTTCACCATGGGCGCCCGTCCGATTGCGATGCTGAATTCCCTTCGCTTCGGATCACTCGACAGCGCGCGCGTGAGGTACCTCTTCGCCGGCGTCGTAAAGGAATCGGCGACTACGGAAACTGCGTCGGCATCCCTACGGTGGCCGGCGAGATCGTCTTCGACGACGCATACGAGGGAAATCCGCTCGTGAACGCGATGTGCGTCGGCCTGATGCACGAGGAGCAGCTGATTCGCGCAAAGGCCGAGGGCGTGGGCAACCCAATCATCGCCGTCGGAGCACGAACCGGACGCGATGGAATTCACGGGGCGTCATTCGCTTCCGAGGACCTGTCCGAAGCGAGCGACGCAAAGCGGCCGCGGGTTCAAGTCGGCGATCCGTTCACCGAGAAGCTATTGCTCGAAGCGTCGCTCGAGCTGATACGGAGCGGCCACATCGTCGCGATTCAGGACATGGGCGCCGCCGGCCTCACCTCATCATCCGCCGAGATGGCCGAGCGCGGCGATGTCGGTGTCACGATCGACGTCACGAAGGTGCCGGTGCGCGAAAGCGGAATGACGCCTTATGAAATCCTGCTCAGCGAATCGCAGGAGCGAATGCTGGTCGTCGCCCATGCCGGAAAGGAAGCTGAAGTGCGAACCATTCTTCAGAAATGGGATCTCACGGCAGAAGTGATTGGCGAGGTCATCGCGGAGCCGGTCTATAGAGTGACCGAGGGTGACGAGGTTGTCGCTGAATTCCCGGGATCGCGTCTCGTCACCGATTGCCCGCGTTACTCGCCGCCGGCGGAAGAAGATTCCGGGATCGTGGCGCTTCGAAAACGCGATGTCGCTTCCATTGCCGAGCTGCCTGAAGAGAAGGATGCAGCGTGGACTCTCGAGCGCCTTCTCGCCTCGCCGACAATCGCAAGCAAGCGATGGGCGTATCAGCAGTATGACTCGACCGTCCGCACGAATACGGTGGTTGGCCCGGGCGGTGACGCGGGATTGCTTCGAATTCGCGGCACGAACAAGGGAGTCGCCGTCAAGACAGACTGCAACGGACGGTATACGTACCTGGATCCTCTGAACGGCGGGCGCATCGCGGTAGCAGAAGCGGCTCGCAACGTCGCATGCACCGGAGCCCGTCCGCGCGCCATCACTAACTGTCTGAACTTCGGCAATCCGAAAAAGCCTGCCGTCTATTACCAGCTGACTCAGGCGATCAAGGGAATGGGCGAGGCCTGCGCGGCTCTTTCGACTCCCGTCACGGGCGGCAACGTCTCGCTCTACAATGAAAGTCCAACGGGCGCGGTGTATCCGACGCCTGTCGTCGGCATGATCGGCGTGATCGACTCCATCGACAAGGTCACGAGAAGCACGTTCTCGGCAATCGGGGATTCCATCCTTCTCGTTGGAGAGACCGGCGAAGAGCTGGGCGGAACTGAATATCTATCGACCATCCATGGTGTAGTCGCCGGCCAGCCGCCCGTCTGCAACCTGGATGCGGAGAAGCGCGCGATCGACGCGTTGCTCGAAGCGATCGGATCGGGCTCGGTCTCGTCAGCCCACGACTGCAGCGACGGCGGATTTGCCGTCGCGCTGGCGGAGTGCTGCATTGCGAACCTTCGAGCGCAGACTGGTGCCCGTGTCGACGTGACTGCCGCTTCGGATGCGTCTGCCCGCGCGATGTTCTTCGGAGAGACGCAGGGACGGTACGTCCTGAGCTCCCCGTCGCCGGCAGTCGTCGAGGAGATTTTCCGGAAGCATGGGGTTGCAGTCCGAACGATTGGTCACGTCGTCGACGCTTCCGAGGGATTCACGATCCGTTACGGGTCAGCAGCTCTCGCAGCCGACATCGCCGACCTTTCCGATGCATGGCACAACACCATACCAGAGATCATGAGCGCACCCGCAGCAGCAGTATCCGATGAAGCTCTTCTGACGGCGGTCTGAAGATGTGCGGCATATTTGGAATTCATGGCCATCCCCACGCTGCCCAGCTATCCCACCTGGGCCTCTACTCGCTGCAGCATCGCGGGCAGGAGTCAGCGGGCATCGTGTCTTCGGCGCAGGACGGATCGGCTCAGGCGATCAAGCGCATGGGACTCGTGTCCGAGGGCCTGAGTCTGACGGACGTGGACAGAATGAAGGGCGACGTCGCGATCGGGCACACTCGCTACAGCACCGCGGGATCGTCTACCATAGAGAATGCACAACCTGTCCTCGCCCGCTTTCGCGATGGGCACATAGCCCTGGCGCACAACGGCAATCTCACGAACGCAACCGAGATGCGGCGGGAGCTGGAGGAGAACGGGTCGATCTTCGCATCGACGATGGACTCCGAAGTCCTGGTGCATCGCATAGCGAAATCATCCGCGGATTCACCGGAAGGCAAGCTTGCCGATGCGCTCCGCGATGTGGAAGGAGCCTACTCGATCGTCGTGACGATCGGCGATACGCTGCTCGCGGCACGCGATCCGCGTGGATGGCGTCCTCTCGTGATGGGAAAACTCGGCGACTCGTACATCTTCGCGAGCGAGAGCTGCGCGCTCGACATCGTTGGCGCTGAGACAGTGCGCGAGGTCGAGCGCGGAGAAATCGTGGCGGTTGACCGTGAGGGAGTGCGCTCATCGACCCCGCTCGCGCGCAAGGAAAGCCGGCGATGCGTGTTCGAGTACGTGTATTTCGCCCGGCCCGACAGCCGCGTATTCGGCGGATCCGTCGATCGCGCGAGAAGAGAGCTGGGACGGAGACTCGCACGGGAATGCCCGGCACCCGGTGCTGAGCTGGTTTTCTCGGTGCCCGATTCCTCCAATTCAGCCGCGCTCGGATTCGCCGAGGAATCGAAGTTGCCTTACGAGCTGGCGCTCATTCGCAATCACTACGTGGGACGCACATTCATCCAGCCCACCCAGGCCGGCCGCAATGAAAAAGTGAAAGTCAAATACAACGCGGTTCGCGAGGTGCTCGACGGACGAAGCGTGGTGATGGTCGACGACTCCATTGTCCGCGGCACGACGACGAGAGGCCTCGTCGCGATGGTGCGCGCTGCCGGTGCGAAGGAAGTGCACATGCGTGTGAGCTCCTCCCCGATCACCGGACCCTGCTACTACGGCATCGACACTCCGAATCGTGAGGAGCTCATCGCCGCCAACATGACAGTCGATGAGATCGCGGTCGCACTCGGCGTCGATTCCCTCGGGTACCTGTCACTCGACGGAATGCTCGAGTCGGTTCCCGGCGGGCCCGAAGGATTCTGCCACGCGTGTTTCTCCGGCGACTATCCGACCCCACCTCCGGCAGATCCGCAGAAGCTCAGATTCGGCTGCGGCTGCTGAGCTGATGGCGCAATCAGTCTTTTTCTTCGGCGACGGGGAGGCCGAGGGCACGCGCGAGATGAAGGCGGTGCTCGGAGGAAAAGGTGCGAACCTCGCCGAGATGACCAATCTCGGCGTCCCGGTCCCGCCCGGCTTTACGATCGCCTGCAGCGAATGCATCTCGTATCTGAAGGATGGGAAATACACCGACCGGCTGCGCGCTGAAGTCGAGGGAAATGTCGCGCGCCTCGAAGCGGTGAGCGGAAAGAAGTTCGGCGATCCAAGGAACCCGCTTCTGGTTTCGGTTCGTTCCGGCGCTCCGGTCTCGATGCCGGGAATGATGGAGACGATCCTGAATCTCGGCCTGAACGATCGCACCGCAGTTGGACTTGCGAAGCAAAGCAACAATCCGCGCTTCGCCTACGATTCGTATCGGCGCTTCGTGCAGATGTATGGCGACGTCGTTCTCGGGGTTCCGATAACGAATTTCGAGCACCTGCTCACGGCGAGGCGGCTGACCACCGGCGCGCGAACCGATGCAGACCTCAGCGAGGAAGCGCTCCGCAATCTGGTCGAGGAGTACAAGGCGCTCGTGCGCAATGCGACAGGAAAGGACTTCCCCACCAATCCGGTCGTTCAGCTTTGGGGAGCGATCGAAGCGGTCTGGAAATCGTGGACGCTCAAGAAGGCGCGTGACTACCGCAAGGTCAACGGTATTCCCGAAGAGCTCGGAACCGCGGTGAGCGTAGTTGCAATGGTCTTCGGCAACATCGGGGATGACTCCGGCACTGGTGTCGCCTTTACACGCGATCCGTCAACGGGCGAAAAGAAATTCTACGGGGAGTTTCTCGTCAACGCCCAGGGCGAGGATGTCGTCGCAGGAATCCGCACTCCGCTTCGCATTCAGGAGATGGCCGACCGGCTGCCTGGCGCATATCAGGAATTGCTCAAGACGCAGGACAGGCTCGAGCGGCATTATGCCGAGATGCAGGATCTCGAGTTCACCGTGGAGCGCGGCAAACTTTTCCTTCTCCAGACTCGTACCGGGAAGCGGACAGCCGCGGCAGCCGTGCGCATCGCAACCGACATGGTGAAGGAAGGACTCATCGATCGAATCGAGGCCGTGAAGCGGGTTCCCGCTGGTCACCTCGACCAGCTTCTCCATCCGATCATCGATCCGTCGGTGCAATCCGAGCCGTTGTGCATCGGATTGCCCGCGAGCCCGGGCGCCGCGAGCGGGCACGCCGTGTTCGATCCGGACAAGGCCGAACAGCGCCACGCAGCCGGTGAGCCTGTGATTCTCGTTCGGGACGAGACGACGCCGGAAGATTTCCACGGCATCGTCGCTGCGCGCGCAGTGCTGACCGCTCGAGGCGGAATGACGAGTCATGCCGCCGTTGTCGCGCGCGGAATGGGCAAATGTGCGGTAGTCGGATGCAAGCAGGTTGAAGTCGACATCGAGCATCGCCGATTCTCCGTCGACGGCAAGATGGTGAACGAGGGAGACTGGCTCACTCTCGACGGCGGAACCGGCCGGGTGTTCCGCGGAAACCTGCCCACTATTCCGAGTGAGATCGTGCAAGTGACGAACGGAACACTCGAGGCGGATCAGGCGCCCCTGTTTCAGTCCTACTCCGAGCTGCTCGGCTGGGCTGACGATTCCCGGAAGCTGCGAGTGCGCGCAAACGCCGACACTCCGCGCGACGCGCGCATCGCACGCAATTTCGGGGCGGAAGGTATCGGTCTCTGCCGGACCGAGCACATGTTCTTCGAGGGCGAGCGCATCAACGCAATGCGCGAGATGATCGTCGCTCGCGATGAAGCCGGCCGCCGGCGCGCACTTGCAAAGCTTCTTCCAATGCAGCGCTCCGATTTCGAGGGGATCTTCGAAGCGATGGATGGGCTGCCGGTGACCATTCGACTCCTCGATCCGCCGCTGCACGAGTTCCTGCCGCACGGAGGCGAGGAGAGCAAGCTGCTTGCGCGGACGCTCGGAATGGAACGCGCCGAGCTCGCGCGCATCGTCGAGTCGCTGCGTGAGTCGAACCCGATGCTGGGCCACCGCGGCTGCCGGCTTGGAATCACGTTCCCCGAAATCACCGAAACGCAGGGGCGCGCGATTTTCGAGGCCGCAGTCAACGCTTCCAGACGTGGTATCGACGTGCGTCCCGAGATCATGATTCCGCTCGTGTCGACCGTGCGTGAGTTCGACAATCAACGCGCGATCATCGACGATGCAGCGGCCCAGGTATTCGCCACCACCGGAACGAAGGTCGACTATCTCGTCGGTACGATGATCGAGCTGCCGCGCGCGGCTCTCACTGCGGACCAGATCGCGGCGAGCGCGGAATTCTTCTCCTTCGGTACCAATGACCTGACTCAGACGACATTCGGCCTGAGCCGCGATGATGCCGGACGGTTTCTCCCGTCGTACGTGGATCGCGGGATCTTCCCCGATGACCCGTTCCAGGTGCTGGATTCGATCGGCGTGGGTCGGCTGATTCGCATCGCGGTGGAGGACGGGAGAAGAGTGAGGGACAAGCTCAAGGTCGGGATATGCGGTGAGCACGGAGGAGAGCCGCGCTCTGTCGCATTGTGTCATCAGATGGGGTTCGACTACGTCTCGTGCTCGCCGTTCCGGGTCCCGATAGCACGCCTCGCAGCCGCTCATGCCGCCATCGGCGCCGCCTGACATCGCGCTGATTTCCGGCATCGAGCCGATCTCCGCCCTGACTGGAGGCAGCGCGTCGAACGGGCGGCCGCTTCGCATCGCGCTCGTCACCGAGTACTACTATCCCCATCTCGGTGGGATTGTGGAGCATGTCCACTTCTTTGCGCGCGAGGCACGACGCCTCGGCCATCACGTCGACATCATCACCTCGAACATCGACGGAGGCGCGTCCGAGCCGCACATCATCCGCGTCGGCAGGAGCCGCACTGTCTACTCGAACGGATCACAGGCGCGCGTCACCCTCGGCGTCGGTCTGACGCGTCAGCTGAAGGGCATCTTCAGGCGCGGACAGTATGACGTGGTTCACGTGCACTCGCCGCTCAATCCCGTGCTGCCGATGCTCGCCATCGAGGCTGCCGAATGCCCGGTAGTCGGGACGTTTCACACGTATTTCGACGGCTCGTTCCTTTACGGGATCATGCGCAAGCGTCTCCAGAAAACGCTCGACAGACTTGCCGCCGCAATCGCCGTCTCGCACTCCACGACGATCGCTCACGACAGGTACTTCGAGGCGGACTGGAAGATCGTCCCCAATGGAATCGATCTCGAGCTGTTCAATCCTCACGCCCCCCCTCCGCCGGGCGTGCCACCAGACGTGCCCGTGATTCTTTTTCTCGGACGCTTCGATCCCCGAAACGGACTCACGACGCTCTTCGATGCATACCGAAAGGTCAGGGGCAGAAATCGTGAGGCACAAATCGTCGTGGTCGGCGACGGGCCGCTTCGCAATCACTACTATCGGGCCGCACGCGGCGATCCAGGGATCACCTTCGTCGGCGCGGTGCTCGGATCGCGACCGAGCTATTACGCGCATGCCGCAGTCTATGCCTGTCCGACAACGAAGGCCTCGTTCGGGATCACTCTTCTCGAGTCAATGGCATGCGAGACGCCGGTGGTCTGCTCCGACATTCTCGGATTTCGCGACGTCGTAAAGCACGAGCGCGAAGCGCTCATGTTTCCGTGCGGCAATGTCGATGCGCTGGCGGACGACCTGGTTCGACTTCTCGACGACGAAAGCCTGCGCGCGAAGCTTGGCCGAACCGGACGTGTGAACGCGGAAGCCTACGGCTGGCCGAGCGTGACGCGCGCGGTGCTCGATGTGTACGCGGGCGTGCTGGGTGGGACGCGGATTGCTACATGACGCTTCCCGCGGTAGCCATCGGGCTTGCAGTCGCCGGCGGCGCGGCACACGGAGCATTCCACAGGAATAGTCCCGTTTTCGGCGCAGCTCTTTCCGAGCTGCCGGGCACCGCAAGCAATGTCGCGCTCACGTTCGACGACGGTCCGAATCCCGAGGCCACTCCACGGATTCTCGATGAGCTCGACTCTCACGGAGTGAAGGCGACGTTTTTCGTTCTCGGATCACATGCCGAGCGATGGCCCGAGCTTGTAGAGCGTGTGGTGCGCGAGGGTCATCAGGTGGGCAACCATGGCTTCTTCCATCGCAAGCTTCACTTCAGGTCGCCATCGTATGTCAGGCGCGATATTCAGCTGGGAACGGAGGCGATTCAGAACGCGTGCGGCGAAGCGCCCCGTCTGTTCAGAGCTCCTCATGGATTCAGAAGTCCGTGGGTCAATTCCATTGCGCGATCTTTTGGGCAGCGCACTGTGGGATGGTCGCTCGGAGTTTGGGATTCGGACCGCCCCGGCGTAGAGGCAATCGTGGAGAAAACAGTCAGCGGCGCGCGGCGCGGATCGATAATCCTGCTTCACGACGGCGACGGCTATGATGCAGCCGGCGATCGCACGCAGACGGCAGCGGCTCTTCCCGGGATCATCATCCGACTCCGCGAGCGCGGCTTCGGGTTCGACACACTTCCCGTCGCGTGAATCCCGCGACCGGGAGATATCTGCGGTGGATCCTCACCGCCGCCATCGTCGTCTTCCTCGTACTCTTTGCGCGAACAGTCGACTGGACCGCAGCATGGCAGTCGATGCGAAGCGCGTCGCTGCCGCTGCTCGCCCTCGCACTCGGCGTCAACTTTCTCTCTGTCATCATCAAGGGCGTGAGATGGTGGCTGTTCCTCAAGCCGGCAGGGTCGCCGTCGCTTCCTCTCGCAATTCGCGCAACGATCGCAGGCGCAGGACTCAACAATGTCCTGGTGGCCAACGGTGGCGATGCAGCGCGCGTTGTATTCGTTGCGCGGGCAACGGGAATTCCGAGCTCAACCGTTCTCGCGACGCTTGCCCTCGAAAGGCTGTTCGACCCCGTCGGCTTCGTGATTCTCATCGTCTACGGTGCGGCCGCGTACACGCTTCCACGTGCGCTCGAGCGTTGGCTCATTCCCGCCGCCCTGGCGCTTGCGCTCATCGCAATCCTGATCGGATGGTTCCTCCGCTCGGCCCGAAAGCCACACGTTCCGGTGGAAGACGTATTCGCCCCGCCGCGCGGGCCCTGGGGACGCTTCAAGAGATACGTGACGGTCTTCGCAAAAAGCACGCGCTCGCTCGCGACGCCTCAGCGCTTTTTCTGGGCCCTCGTTATCTCGATGCTCGCGTGGATTCTTCAGGTGCTGACGTTCAAGTATGCTGCAGAGGCGGCTCACGTTTCGCTTTCAACGGCGGCCAGCATAGCGACCTTGATCGCCGTCAACCTTGGCCTGTTGCTAAGGGCGACACCAGGAAACGTCGGCTTCTTTCAGTTTGTCTTCGCAGTTACGGCGGCGCAGTTTGGCGTCGCGAGGAATGATGCGATCGCGGTCTCGCTGCTGATCCAGACTATTCAGATCATTCCCGTCGCATTGATCGGGGTCGCGCTCGCGCCCGAATTTATTTTCAGGCGGGCGAGATCGGGCGTGTCAGGAGCGGCTGCGGAGAAACGCGAGGAACTCGCGGTGGCTTCGCGTGAGTCCTGAGAAGGTTCGAACAGTCTTCCCCTGAGCGTCGACGATCGCGTACAACGGCAGGGCAACCGTCCCGAAATGCTGCTCCTGAAAGTGCTGCTGCTTCTCGTAGATCTCCCCTTCACCGTCGGTGTACAGCCGGCTCAGCACGAACTGCGAGAGCGAAGCTGAAACGTCAGGACGCGAGAACATGTTCGCCTCCATCCAGCGGCAGTTGGTGCAGGTATATCCCGTGAAATCCACGAAGACGAGCTTGTTTGCGGCGGAGGCTGCAGCGAGGGCCTTTGGGTGATCGTTGAGGATCCAGGCGAGCTCCGCTTCACCGCCTGGCTGCATCTCGGGCGGCGGAAGAAACGCTTCGACCTCACCGAGCGGCCTGCCGCGCACGCCCGCGCCAAGCCATACCGCGATCGCAAGGGCGGCGCCCGGAGCGGCCCAGCGATACACAGTCGGCGACGAGCTCCTGACGATGCGGGCCGTGAGGTAGACGCCGGTGATGAGTGCGATCACGACCCACGCGCTCAGGACCACAGTGCGAGAAAGAATTCCCGTTCCCCATACGAGGTCGGCATTCGAGAAGAACTTGAGGGCTGCCGCGATCTCGAAGAGTCCGACGACGACCTTCACATCCGTGAGCCACTGCCCGGCTCTCGGGAGAGAAGTCGCCCAGCGGGGAACCAGCGCGAGGACGAAGAAAGGCGCGGCGAACACTGTCGAGAAGACAGCCATGCCCGCCAGCGGCACGACCCATTCGCCTCGGGATGCGGAGACGAGGAGAGGACCGATGAACGGCGCGGTGCAAGTGAATGACGCGAGCGTGAAGGCAAAGCCCATGAGCACCGAGCCGATCGCCCTTCCCGACTGGTCCCGCGCCGACGCATCGACACGATTGAGAAACCGGTTAGAGAATGGAAGCGGCAGGTCGTACAAGCCGAGCAGGCTCAGCGCGAACGCGATGAAGAACAATCCGATGACGATGTTCACCCACGGATCGGACGCGAATTGCGCAAGTCCTGCCGCGCCGACGACCACGGCCAGCCCAAGTCCGAGAGCGGTGAACGTCACGATGATTCCGCCTGCAAAGAGAAGCGCGTGACGAATGGCGTGAGCTCGTGTCTGGCCCTCGCGGCTGTTGAAGAACGCGACGGTGATCGGAATCATCGGAAACACGCACGGTGTCAGGAGCGATAGCGCTCCCGTCACAGCGGCGAGCCAGAGGAACGAGCCCGTCATCAGAGCGCTGCCTCCGGTGTCACCATGAGCGTGGTCGTCCTGGCCGGAAGGCAGAGTCGATTGCTGCACGCCTGCGACCTGACCTTGAGCTCGACAGGCGGCGGATTGAGAGACGAGGACGCCGCGAGCCTCAATGGAATCTTGAAGATCTTCTCTCCCGAATACTTCTCGGTCTCGATTCCGAAGTTCGCGTCCTGCGCCTTTTCCGGAGGAGGCGCTACTATCTCGCCGGCGATTGTGTACGGCGCAGCGACGGTAACCGTCATCGGCGTAGGACCACCAGTCGTCTGGGTGAGCGAATAGACAAACCAGCCCCCAAGAACCGTTACCTGAAGGTCTACATCGACGAGCATCGAGTTCTCAGGTCCTGGACGCGGAGCGCTCGCGATCGCAGCCCACTCGACGACAGGGCCGGTGGGTGCGGCGGGCGCCTGATCCTTTTGTGCGGTGCAGCCAATGGCGGCGGACAGCGCGAGAAGGCCGAGGATTCTCATCACTGCCTAATATAAGAAAAGAGCGGACCCCAGGGCCCGCTCTTTTCC
>DASWQD010000351.1:0-3499 GCA_036398255.1 Gemmatimonadaceae bacterium
CCACTGATTCAGGCGCGGGAACGGAGATCCGACTCGAGCTGCCGATGACGCTCGCGATCATCCACGCACTTCTCGCGCGCAGCGAGAACGAGGTGTATGCGCTGCCGATAACTCACGTCGTCGAAACGCTCGTCGTCGATCCGTCGATGGTGACGTTCGAGGACGGTCGCGAGATGCTTTCAATTCGCGGCCAGCCAATTCCCGCTGTTCGCCTTCGCGACCGGCTCGGACACCCGCCGCGGCGCGACCGCGGACACGCGGTAGTGCTCGAACTTCCCGATGGCCGCATGAGCCTGGTCGTCGACGAGTTCGTCGGCCAGCAGGAAATAGTAGTGAAGTCGTTCGATGCCGCCCGCGGCATGCCGAAGCTGTTCAACGGGGCAACCATTCTCACTAACGGATCACCGGCGCTGATTCTCGATGCGCAGGGTATCGCCTAACACGGACCAATGCAGAGCATCGAGACCACTGGGGTACACCTTTCGCCTTCGGTACAGGTACCGCTGAGCGCCGAGCGCGTGGACGCGCTGAAGGAAGTCGCCAACATCGGCGCCGGCCATGCCGCCACCGCGCTGTCGCTCATGACTGGCGCGCGGATCATGATCGACGTCCCGACCATCAACGTCGCTCCGCTGAGCGAGCTCATTCCCGGAATCGCCGAGGAAGGATCGCAGATCGTGAGTGTCCTGATGGACATGCACGGGTCGCTCAAGGGTCATACGCTGCTCGCCCTGCCGCTCGTAACGGGTCGGAGGCTGGCAGACCTGATGCTGCGACGCGAGCGCCGCGCTGCGGAAACTGCACTCGATCTGCTCGAGGAGTCGGCGCTCAAGGAAGCCGGCAACATCCTCGGCGGTGCGTACATGACGGCACTGAGTGAGTTCCTCGGCATGACACTGCTGCCGTCGCCGCCGCGACTCACCGTCGGCACCACGCACACGGTGATGGAGGACCATCGGCGCCAGGCGTCGTCGGCGGCTGCCGCATGCTGCGTGGAGACCGAGTTCAACTTCGAAGAGATCGGCGAGCGGTTCCGCGGATTCTTCCTGCTGCTTCCTGACGCAGCGTCTTTCGACGCGATTTTCGCTGCAGTCCGCGTGAAATAAATGCAACTCAAGGCTGCACCTGCGCTGTCATCGCGAGATGCGGAGATCCTCCGCTCTCTCGCTCGCCGCGTCGATCCCGCGGATCCGGGAGCGCAGAACAACATTGGCGTGCTGTACTATCGGCGCGGAATGTTCGACGATGCGATTGCCGCGTTCTCGCGCGCGCTGGCGCTCGATGAGCGCATGCGCGTCGCACGTCGCAACCTCGAGATTGCGTATGGAGAATCGGGACTTCTCGAGCGACGCGCGGCCGATCTGGAGCGAAGGCTCGCCGAATCACCGGACGACATCGGGCTGCTCGTCGAAAGTGGAATCGCGGAAAAGACCGCCGGCCATCTCGATGAAGCCGAGGTGAAGTTCCGCCGCGCTCTCGGATACGATCAGGATTCGTCGGTGCTCCACTTCTTTCTTGCGGAGATCTTCTACAACCGCGGGCTCGGCGAAGAGGCGCTGCGGTTTCTCCGCCGCTCGATCGACCTGAATCCGGCCAACCCGGACGCGCATTACCTCGCCGGGTTCATTCTCGGCGATCTCGGAAGAGTGGACGAAGCGCGCGAAGCGAATCGTCGCGCCGTCGCGCTCAATCCGGCTCTCACGCGTGCGCAGGCGAATCTTTCGCTCGAAGTCAGGCGCGGATCGTCGGAGGCGGCGCTGCCGGGAGCGATCGGTCCGCAGTCATCGGCCAAGGGTGGCAGCCCGCATCTCACGCTCGGCCTCGCGCTCCGGCTCAAGGGATATCACGTGGAGGCACTGCGTGAATGCTGCGCAGCGCTCGATGCCGGTGAAGATCCTGCCGCCGCCCTCGAGGCTATCGCCAGCCTGCATCTGCTGCTCGGCCAGCCGCATCAGGCGCTCGAGTCGTATGATCGCTGCCTGGCTGTAAATACAGACAACCCTCGAATCTGGAACCAGCGCGGAATCGCCCTGTACATGGTCGGAAGGTCGAACGACGCTGAGGAAAGCTTCAAGCGATGCTTCAAGGACGATGCGCCGTATGCTCCGGCGTACAACAATCTTGGCGCTGTGCTGTGGGATTCAGGCCAGGTGCGCGAGGCAACGAACGCGTTCCGCCGCGCCGCGCACCGTGATCATGCGCTGCCGAGTGCGCGACTGAACCTCGCGCTCGCACTTTTTCGACAGGGACACTTTCAGCTCGCTCTCGACGCTTATCGCAACGTGCTGCGCGATCAGCCGGAGAATCCCGCGGCCTGGAACGGAATCGGCCGCGTCATGCTCGAGTTCGGGAACTTCGCGGATGCGCGTGATGCGTGTGTACGTGCCATTCAGACCGATCCCGACTTTGCGCTGGCGCACCGGAACTTGAGCCTCGCGTTCTCGGGCCTCGGCGATGAAGAGGCGTCCGCTGAGTGTGCGGCTCGGGCACGGGAGCTCGACCCCGACGAGCTGCCGCAGACAATGCTGCTGGAGATGGATGCGGCCGAGAACGCCGCGGCAATTCCGGAAGGCAGCATCGCCGCGACGGCGATACCGGACTACACTCTCGCGTCGGATTATCTCTCGAAGGGACTCTACGACCGCGCGCTCGCCGAGATACGACGCGCGATGGCTCGCGGTGCCGATGAGAAGGAAGGGATGATTCTCCTCGGGAAGTGCTTCGCCGCTCGCGGAGAATACGAAGTCGCGGAAAAGGAGTTCGTCGCCGTGCTTGGCTCGATGCCGAGCGATGATTCTGCCGCGCTCGAGCTTGCGAGCGTGTATCGCGCAATGGGACGCCCGTCGGATGCGCTGCGCAGGGCAGTCGGGCTGCTGCGCGCGAACGTCTATCACTTTGCGGCACTCGTGGTGCTCGGCGAGTCGCTTCTCGACCTCAAGCGGACGCGCGACGCCGCTCGCGCTTTTGCACGGGTTCTCAAGTTCAATCCGAATCACGCGGTTGCCCGCAAATACAGCGGGATCGCTTCGATGGAGACGCGCTGATGGCAATCGAAGGCCCGCTTCAGGACATCGGAATCCACGACGTATTCCAGCTTCTCGATCTCGCGAGAAAGAGCGGTCGTCTGAGCGTGCGGTCCACCGCGAGGGGCAACGAGGGCCGCGTGTATTTCGACAAGGGCGCCGTCGTTCACGCAACCATGCGCGACAATCCCCACACGCTCGGGGCGCTTCTCAGGAAGGCAGGAAAGATCAGCGACCGGGAGCTCGAGACTGCGTCAACCGCTCAGCGGAACGGCGACCCGAGACTGCTCGGCGAGATTCTCGTGGCGCAGGGGGCTGTAACGCGCCGCGATGTCGAGAAGTACATGCGGCTTCAGATCGAGAACGTCGTGTTCGACCTGTTCTCGTGGAACGAGGGATCCTTCAGCTTCGCCGACGGAACTGACGATGAAGTGACGATGGACGCCTCGGTACGGGTGAGCATCGAGTCTCTGTTG
>DASWQD010000352.1:0-5250 GCA_036398255.1 Gemmatimonadaceae bacterium
CGGCCTGACTCTCGACGGAGAGCTGGCAGGGTTCATCGCGCTTTATGAGCCGAGAAAGCGCTTCGGACCGCGAGTTGTCGAGCGACTATCTCCTGCAATGGACCTGTTTGCGCTCGCATTCGAGCGCATCGCCGAGCACGAGGCGCGGTTCGAAGCGGTGCGCACGCTCGAGGAGCTGACTCGCAACATTCACTCCGAGTACAACCGTGCGGTGAAGCAGCTGAAAACCGAGCTGGAGGACCTGCGAGGAGCGATTGCGTCACCATCGGAGAGAGACGCAGCTCGCATCGCAGAGCTCGAGCGGCTCGTCCAGGACGCGAATGACGAGATTCACCGCCGCGCGGAAAGACTGCAGGCAGTGGAAGACCAGGTGTCGCAGGCGGTAGGCAAGCTTCAGCAGGCGCACGTGGACCTTCACACGCAGAGCGAGCTGGCGAGGCATCGCGCCGACCTTCTTTACCAGATTGAGAAGACGCTCGCGGAAGCGAATGGAACCCAGGCGGCCGAGACTCTCGAGAAGGTGAAGTCGCTACTCGTCTCGCGCACCTGAGCGAGCGCAAGCGATGACCGGCCCCGCTGTTCCCACAGCGCTGCAAAGCGCGATCACCAAGCTTGCACATCACCACGAGCTGACTGCGAAAGACGCAGCGGAAGCGTTCGGGGTCATCATGCGCGGTGAGGCAACCGCCATCCAGATCGCGGCGATGCTCGCTGCGCTTCGCGTGAAAGGAGAGACGGCGGAGATCGTTGCCGGCGTAGTGCGCGCGCTTCGTGAAGTGATGGTGACGCTGCCGGCGAGAAATGCTGAGGAGCTGGTCGATACGTGCGGCACCGGAGGTGGTGCGGTCACGACGTTCAACATCTCGACGGCTGCCGCGCTGCTTGCCGCGGGAGCAGGTGTGCGGATCGCGAAGCACGGCAATCGCTCATTTACTTCGCGCTGCGGGAGCGCGGACGTCCTCGAAGCGCTCGGCGTCAAGATAGAGGCACCGCTCGAAACAATGGCCGCAGCGCTCGAGAACGCCGGCATCGTCTTCATGTATGCGCCCATGATGCATCCCGCAATGCGGCATGTGGGACCGATTCGCCGTGAGCTCGGCATACCGACAGTGATGAACATCGTCGGTCCGCTTGCAAATCCAGCAGGCGCTTCGCGTCAGCTAGTGGGAGTGGCCGATTCCTACAGGCTGCCAATCCTTGCCGGAGCGCTCGCCGAGCTCGGCGCAACTCACACGATGGTGGTGCATGGAGAGCCGGGACTCGATGAGATCTCGCCGCTTGGCACCACAAGAGTCGTGGAAATCAGAAATGGCGTAGCCGAAGAATGGATTCTGGATCCGGGCGAGTTCGGATTGTCAGGCGGGGATCAGTCCGATCTTGCAGGCGGCGGACCGGCCGACAACGCAACGATCATCACCGACATTCTCGCGGGAGGCGGCACCGGGCCCGCCCGCGCGGCCGTAATCCTGAATGCGGCGGCCGCGATTTATCTCAGCGGGCAGGTTGCATCGTTCGGCGAAGGCGTCGAATCTTCGCGCGACGCGCTCGACCGCGGACTCGGCATGGTAGCGCTGGAGAAACTCCGCGAGGCCTACTCGGAAAAAGCCTAGAGGCGCCTCAGCAGCGGCGAAGCACTCCGACCACGATTCCCTGAATCGAGATGTCGTTCTCGTGAACGTAGATCGGCGCCATGGTCTCGTTGGCCGGCTGGAGCCGGATCCTGCCGTCCTTCTCGCGGTACATCTTCTTCACCGTGGCTGAAGTGCCGTCGATGAGCGCAATCACCATCTCGCCGTTGTCTGCGCTCTGACGCTCGTTCACGATGACGAAGTCCCCGTCGCGGATCTGTTCGTCGATCATCGAGTTTCCGCGAACTCTCAGCACGTAGTGATTCCCGCGCCCGCGCACGAAATCGTCCGGCACGGAGATCATCTCCTGTGACTGGATCGCTTCGATCGGCATTCCCGCAGCAACAGAGCCGGCGAGCGGAAGCTGGAGTGCACGCGGATACACATCGGACGGGAGAACTTCAATTGCGCGGCTCTCGTTGTACTCCCGCTTGATGTAGCCCTTGCGCTCGAGATTGCTGAGGTGCTCGTGCACTGTGGCGAGCGAGCTGTACCCGAACCTGCTTGCAATCTCCTCGAAGCTCGGCGCGTATCCGTTCTCGGCCGAGTAGTCGGTGAGGTAGGTGAGTATCTCCCGCTGGCGCTTGGTGAGCGACATATCTTTCTCGTGATGAAGGGTCTTCAGTAACTTCCCCGCGGCAGACCGAAGATTTGCCGAATTCGAAGATTATCCGAACAGCTCCCGAAGCGCAAGGAGAAATGCTCTGGGAGCCGCCTCGCGGGACACTCGGGGAGCTGACGGAGCGCGCATGGGCCAGATCCCAGGCGATGGGCGCCCTCGCCGACCGTGATGTGATTGCCGCATCGCGCTGGGCCATTCCGCGAATGCGTGTTGCTCTTCGGAAAGATCACGTCGCGATCATCGCGGAGATAAAGCGGAGGTCGCCGTCGAAGGGTGACATCAATCCGGGCCTGGACAGCGCGGAACAGGCATCGAGATACGCGGCCGGAGGAGCATCTGCCGTTTCGGTGTTGACGGAACCGATGAGATTCGGCGGCAGCGATGAGGATGTGGCGCGCGTGCGGGACGCAGTCCTACTTCCAGTTCTCAAGAAGGATTTCCATGTGTCCGAGGCACAGCTCCTTCACGCCGCCGAAACGGGGGCGGCTGCCGCTCTTGTCATCGTTCGCGCGATCGAACCTTCACGTCTCCCTGTATTGATGGCCATTGCGCGCGATGTCGCGCTGGAGATCGTGCTCGAGGTGCGGAACGAGGCAGAGCTCGAGCGGGCGATCGACGCCGGAGGCGAGATCATCGGAGTGAACAACCGGGATCTCGAAACACTCGAGATCGATCGCGAGACCGTGTCGCGAGTCGTACCGCTCATCCCCTCCGACTGCATAGCGGTGGCCGAGAGTGGATACTCCACCGAGGAGAGCGTCGCTGTCGCGGCGGAGGCCGGCGCCGATGCCGTGCTCGTTGGCTCGTCGGTGTCTGCGGCCGCGGATCCGGCGCGTGCGGTTCGGCTGATTTCCCGGGTCCCGCGGCGGTCACGAAGCGGCACAGCAGATTGAGACGGTGACGAAAATCAAATTCTGCGGACTGCGCGAACCGCGCGACGCGGCTCATGCGACGCAGCTTGGCGCAGCCTACGGCGGCGTGATCATGACCAGCAGCGCGAGGCAGGTTTCACCAGACAGGGCGCGCGACATTTTCGGGGAGGCGCCGTCACTGAAGAGAGTCGGGGTCATCGGCCGCGAGACTGTTCCGAGGATACTCGTCATGGCCGCCGAAGCCGGACTCGACATTCTTCAGCTTCATGGCAACTACAGTGTGGACGAGCACGCGGAGCTGCGACAGGAATTCGACGGTCAGATCTGGGCGGTGATCGGGATGGACAGAATCACGGGGGCGCCGGTGCGGCCGTGGAAGGAGGTCACCGATGTCGCCGATGCACTGCTTCTCGATACAAGCGATGGAGGCTCGTTGGGGGGCACGGGGAAGACGTTCAACTGGCAGGCGTCAGCCCCGATCGTCAGGGAAATGTCCCGCGAGATTCCCGTTATTCTTGCGGGCGGCCTGTCTCCCCAAAACGTGGCTCAGGCAATCGCGGAGCTTCGGCCCTCGGTGGTGGATGTCTCGTCGGGAGTGGAGTCTTCGCCGGGCCGGAAATCCCCCGAGCTCATGAGCGCTTTTGCCAAGGCGGTACTTTCCGCGTCTATAGTATGACCGGGTAGGCCCCGGCCACGTCCTTTTTCCATGAAATCGACAACGCACAACGATCGTTTTGGGAAGTTCGGCGGACGCTACGTTCCCGAGACTCTCATACCGGCACTCGATGAGCTCGACGAAGCGCTCGACCTGGCGCTCACCGACGATGCGTTCATTCGCACCGTCGACGAGATGCTGTCGAGTTACGTCGGCAGGCCTTCGCCGTTGAGCTCGGCGCCGCGGCTGTCCGGGGAAGTCGGCGCGGAGGTCTACCTCAAGCGGGAGGATTTGAACCACACCGGCGCGCACAAGATCAACAACACGGTTGGACAGGCGCTGCTGGCGATGAGAATGGGCAAGCGGCGAATCATCGCCGAGACGGGCGCGGGGCAGCACGGGGTTGCGACTGCGACGGTATGCGCGCGCTTCGGGCTCGACTGCACCGTTTACATGGGAGAGGAAGACATCTCGCGGCAGTCGCTCAACGTGTATCGCATGAAGCTGATGGGGGCCACAGTAGTCCCGGTGGGGTCGGGAACGCGGACGCTCAAGGATGCGACGAGCGAAGCGATTCGCGGCTGGGTCACGAACGTGAATGACAGCTACTACATCATCGGCTCTGTCGTGGGCCCGGCGCCGTATCCGCGGATGGTTCGCGAGTTTCAGTCCGTCATCGGGCGCGAAGCCCGGAGCCAGATGCTGGCTTCTGCAGGTCGACTGCCTACGACCGTGGTTGCCTGTGTCGGTGGGGGATCCAATGCGATGGGAATTTTCCACCCGTTCGAGGCCGACGAGGCCGTGGAGCTCGTCGGAGTAGAAGCCGCCGGGCATGGGCTCGAATCGGGAGAACATTCAGCCTCGCTTCTTCGTGGAACTCCGGGAGTTCTGCACGGCACCTTGAGCTACCTGCTGCAGGACGAAGACGGACAGGTGCATCCGGCGCATTCGATTTCAGCAGGCCTCGACTATCCGGGTGTGGGTCCGGAGCACGCAGATCTCAAGGATCGCGGCCGTGCGCAGTACGTGGCCGTTACCGACGACGATGCGCTCCGGGGATTCAAGGCGCTCAGCAGACTGGAGGGAATAATTCCGGCGCTCGAGACATCTCACGCAATCGCGTGGGTGATCGACAATGCCAAGCGCTGGAAGTCGGGAGATGCGATCCTGGTCTGCGTGAGCGGACGCGGTGACAAGGACATGTCACAGGTCGCGGCACTGGGGCTGCTCGACTGATGATAGGACACGCGGCGACCGAGCCGGATCTCGAGATTCTCGAGCCGCCGCCGTTCGACTCGTCGATCGTCGTCGAGCTGCTGCGCGCGTTTGCGAAAGCGGTGCGCGCACACCAGCTGTACCTGCCCAACAATCCGATGCATACGCGCGCAATCGACGCGGCGAAGTCGGCCTTCCTCGGAGTCTGGCAGGAGGATGACTCCCTCACACTTCAGGTGACGGAATCGGAGCTGCGCT
>DASWQD010000353.1:0-5508 GCA_036398255.1 Gemmatimonadaceae bacterium
AGTTCGATCCTCCACCGCTTCCTTCGTGAACTCGAGCGGCGAGTTGCCCATGTCGAATCCCGGGATCGAAAGCATCTTCCGCTCGCCGGCGAGCCGCACCTGACCGCGCTCGAACTGCTTCGAGCGGGTGATCGCCTCGTCGACATCCTCGACCGGAACCACGGTCCTCGCGCCATTCGCGAGAGCAGCCGCGATGCTCGTGGACGCGCGAAGGACGTCGATGACTGCGACGACACGGCCTTGCACGTCGCCGGAAGCAAGCTCTCCCGGCGACATGAACACCTCGAGCTTCACGTTATGAAGGCTCCCTGAATAGCTCTGTCTCGCGCTCGAGGAACTTCGTGTCCACGTCGCCGGCCTGGAATTTCGCGTTGGCCATCACTCTCGCCAGAAACGGGATCGTCGTCGTCACTCCCTCAATGACGAACGACTCGAGGGCAACTTGCATTCTCCGTACGGCTTCCCCGCGGTTGTTTCCCTGGCAGATGAGCTTTGCGAGAAGGGAATCGTAGAATGGCGGGACGACATAGCCGGTGTACACGTGCGTATCCAGCCGCACTCCCGGCCCGCCGGGCGGATGAAACACCTCGAGCTTGCCGGGAGAGGGCTGGAAGTTGCGAGCCGGATCCTCGGCGTTTACGCGGCATTCGATGACGTGGCCGCGAAAGGCGGGAGTCTCGGTGAACGAGAGCTTCTCCCCTGCCGCCACACGTATCTGCTCCTTCACGAGGTCCACGCCGGTGAGCATCTCCGTAACCGGATGCTCAACCTGGATTCGCGTGTTCATTTCCATGAAATAGAACTTCCCGTCTTCGAGAAGCATCTCGATGGTTCCCGCGCCGACGTAGTTGATCGCCTTCGCGCCGCGGACCGCCGCATCACCCATCGCGGTGCGCAGCTCCGGCGTAAGGCCAGGGCTGGGACTCTCCTCGATGAGCTTCTGGTGACGGCGTTGAACCGAGCAGTCGCGCTCGCCGAGGTGAATGACGTTGCCGTGGCGGTCGCCCATGATCTGGAACTCGACGTGACGCGGCCGCGCGAGATACTTCTCGACGTAAACCTCGCCGTTGCCGAACGCAGACAGAGCTTCGGAGCGGGCGAGCTGGAACGAGCGAACGAAATCATCAGGCTCGGTCGCGACGCGCATCCCCTTTCCGCCGCCGCCGGCCGCCGCCTTGATGATTACCGGGAACCCGATCTCGCGCGCGAACTTGAGCGCCTCTTCAGGATCCTCGACTCCGCCCGGAGTGCCAGGAATGATGGGCACTCCGACCGATTGCATCGCGTTGCGAGCGGCTGCCTTGTCGCCCATGACGCGGATCTGCTCCGCTGTCGGGCCGATGAACGCGATGTTGCTCGCCGCGCACGTCTCGGCGAATTCCGCATTCTCCGCGAGAAATCCGTAGCCGGGATGAATCGCGTCCGCGCCCGCGATCTCGGCCGCCGCGATGATGCGCGTGATCTTCAGGTACGAATCGCGCGCCGGTGCCGGACCAATGCAGACATCATCGTCGGCGAAGCGGACGTGGAGAGACTCGCGATCCGCTTCGGAGTATACCGCGACCGTCTGAATCCCAAGCTCGCGGCATGCGCGAATCACGCGGAGAGCGATCTCTCCGCGGTTCGCGATCAGGACTTTCTTGAACATTTACCGCCGCTCAGGAAGCGACGTCCTGCTGGATATTGTCCCACGATGTTTCGCTCGCGCCCGCGACTCCCTGGATACGCAGGGCAAATTCGCTCGGATTGGTGGCATAGTACAGCGCGTTCTCGTACGAGATCACGCCCTTCTTGTACCAGTTCATCAGCGACTGGTCGAAGTTCTGCATGCCGTACTGCACCGTTCCGTCGGCGATGAGCTCGGGAATGTTGAGCGACTTCGCCATGTCGCGAATGTTGTCGCGAACCGCCGCGGTGTTGATCAGGATCTCCGCAGCCGGCACACGTCCCGGTTTGTCCGAACGCGGAACGAGACGAAGCGAGATGACCGCCTCGAGCGCGCTTGCGAGCAGGAAGCGCACCTCCGCCTGCTGGTGCGGCGGATAGAACGAGAGAATTCTGTTGATGGTCTGCGTGGCGTCGGTTGTGTGCAGCGTCGAGAACACGAGGTGTCCCGTGTCGGCGGCTTTCATCGCGGTATCGAGAGTGTCGAGGTCGCGAATCTCACCCACGAGAAGAATGTCCGGATCCTGACGAAGCACGCGGCGGAGCGCCTGCGCAAAGCTGGCGGTGTCGGTGCCGACCTCGCGCTGGTTGATGTGCGACTTGTTGTCGCGATGGAGAAACTCGATCGGATCTTCGATCGTGATGATGTTCGCGCTGCGATTCTGGTTGATGTACTGGATCATCGCCGCGAGCGCGGTCGATTTTCCCGAGCCGGTCACTCCGGTGACGAGAACGAGACCGCGCGGCTTCGCAGCGATCGTCTCCAGAACGCCGGGAAGATTCAGCTCCGCAATCGAGTGCGCCTGGAAGGGCACGATTCGAAACGCGTAGGCGATTGTCCCGCGCTGCTGGTACGCGTTCACGCGGAAGCGGCCGATACCCGGCACGCCGAGCGCGAAGTCCGCTTCCTTCATCTCGCCGAATTCCTTCTGCCGCTTGGGCGGCATGATCTGGTCGGCGAGCGTTTTCATGTCGTCGGAGCGCATTGGCGCCATCGGCAGCGTCTTGAGCTCGCCGTTGACGCGAAGCGTCGGTGCACATCCGACCTTCAGATGGAGGTCGGATGCGTTCTGCTCGAGCATCTGTCGCAGGACCGCGCGGTAATCGAACGCCGGACCTGCCGTGCCGGGGATGACTTCTGGGACTGTTTCAGCCATTGGGGTCGATGCGGAAAAGCACCTGTCCATATTCGACAGGATGCGCGTTCTGGGCGAGGATCTCCTTTACCACGCCATCGAATTCGGATTCAATCTCGTTCATGATCTTCATCGCTTCGATGATGCAGAGGATCTGTCCTTTGGAGATTCGCTCGCCCACTGTGAGATACTGTTTTGCGCCGGGCTCCGGGGCCGCGTAGTACGTCCCCACCATCGGCGATTTCACTTCCAGGTACCTGGCCTTCGGTGCTTCCTGTCGCGCCGGCTCGGCCGCCTGCGCTGCAGGTGCCGGTGCAGCCGGGGCTGCCGCCGCAGGCGCCGGTGCGTACTGCATCGGAGCTGCAACGTGAACGGCACGTGCCTGTTTCGAGATCCTGATTTTCACGCCCTTTTCAGACGTGATCTCGATCGAGTTGGCCGACGACGCGTCGATCATCTCGAGGAGCTTCTTCACGTAGCGCAGGTCGACCATTACTCCTTCCCCCCCACGGCCTGCGCGATGGATTTATTTCTCATGCGACTTCTATCAGCTCCCGGGAAAAGTTCGTAAGGATCTGCGGACCATTCTCTGAGAGATGGACGTCGTCCTCTATACGGACGCCTCCCCACCCCGGCCGGTAAATACCCGGCTCGATTGTCACCACGGCACCTGCCACAAGGGCAGCTTCGGCTGTTTTCGCAAGCCTCGGTGATTCATGCACCTCCAGTCCGAGCCCATGTCCGAGGCTGTGACCGAATGCGGCCCCGTGACCCTGCGCGTCAATGTAGCGCCGAGCGAGCGCGTCGGCAGCCATTCCGCTCATTCCGGCCTTGACCGAGTGCGACGCGATGTGGTTCGCGTCCCGAACGACCTGGTAGATATCGCGCTGCTCCGGAGTCGGTACTCCAACTATGAAAGTGCGCGTGATATCGGAGCAGTACCCCTTGAACTGCGCGCCGAAATCGAGGAGGAGCAGGTCTCCCTTCTCGACCGTCCGCGACGACGCGCGAGCGTGAGGCAGCGCCGACCTCGGCCCCGATGCAACGATCGGAGGAAATGGCGCTTCCTCGCTTCCTTCGTCGCGCAATGCCTTTTCGAGAATGCCGGCGATCGCAAGCTCGCTCTGGCCCTCGCTGATCTGCGGAATCACTCGAGCGAGTGCATCCGTTGCAATGCGCGCTGCCTCTCGAATCAGCGCGACCTCGTCCGCATCCTTCGACTCGCGCAGCGATTCCACGAGGTTCAGCTGCGGCCGCCACTGCCATCGCGCCCCATCGGAAAGCAGTCGCTGAAAATCGCGATGGTACAGGTGCGCCGACTCGAAGCCGATCACCTCGATCGATTGCATTTTCTGCAGCATGTCCCAGAGGCCGGTCCACAGGCTCACCGGCTCGATGCGAATCGTCGCGACGTCGCCGACTTCCTCTCCCACCTGCGTCTCGTAGCGGAAATCTGTGATGAGACTGATTCCCGAAGGCGTCACGACAGCAAGTGCGCTCGTTCCCGAGAATCCGGTGAGGTATCGGATGTTGGGAAGGCTCGCGAGCAGGAGCGCGTCGATGCGCTCGGCCTTGAGCTTCGGGCCCAGTGCTGCAAGCCGGTCGCGCCGCCTGTCAGCCATTCGATCCAAGTTTTCTTACGAGTCCGCGCAGCGCGAGCTCGTAGCTGTCGGGACCGAATCCGCACACTACCGCCACCGCTGCGTCGGCGAGCGCCGACCGCCGACGTTCCGGTTCGCGCGCGTAGATGTTCGTCATGTGAACTTCCACGAAAGGAAGAGCGACTCCGGCGAGTGCGTCGCGGATTGCGAGCGACGTGTGCGAGTAGGCGCCTGCGTTCACCAGCGCGCCGTCGACCTTTCCGCGAAGCGCGTGAACGTGCTCGACGATTTCACCTTCCCCGTTCAGCTGCGTGAATTCCATTTCCGCGCCGATCTCGGTTCCGACGTCGCGGAGGTGCTGCTCGATTTGCGAAAGTGTCGTCGTTCCATAGAGCTCCGGCTCGCGCATTCCGAGGAGATTCAGATTGGGGCCGTTGATGACGGCGATCTTCACGATTCGGCCAGCCCGTCCAGCCACTCTCTGAAACGTCGGATGTCCTCCTCCGACTCCTGCGTGCTCGATGTCGCCGGTGCCGCTTCCGGTGCGGGCGCAGGTGGAGCCGGCGGCGCGTGAGCCGGCGGCGCGGGAGCCGCAGGCGCTGGAGCACTGAGTGCGCCGCTCAATGCGAATGCGGCGCGCGAATCCTCCTCGCTGACCGGTGAATCCGCGAAGAGGCTGGAGAAAGCGTCGTTCGCGAGCGGGTAATCGGTTGACGGGGCCAGCTCCGAAGCCGCGGCGTGAGCCGTGATCGAGCTTCCGTCCCGCGACGGCGGACGATATGAACCGAGCGCGGCGAAGAATTCGCCAACCGTCGGGCCGCGCGGAGCGAAGTGCGGCAGGTCCTCGTCGGCGGGCGGCTGCGGCGCGTAGGCCACGAACTGCTGCTCGAGCAGGGGTTCCGGCTCGATGACATCTGCGACGGCCGGTTCCTCTTCCGCCATGGCCGGTTCTTCTTCTGCAGTCGCCGCCACCGGCTCTGGCTCAGGGACCAGCTCCGGCTCGGCCTCGGGCTCTGGCTCGGGCTCTGGCTCGGGCTCTGGCTCGGGCTCGCGAACAGGTTCCGACAGGATCGGCGCCTCGATTGCTACCGGTTCGAAAGCGGGCT
>DASWQD010000354.1:0-5719 GCA_036398255.1 Gemmatimonadaceae bacterium
ACGCGCCGAGCTCGACCGCATCGCGTCGCTGCATCGCGTCGGAAGCTGGAAAGTGCGCGCGACGTTCTCGCAGAGTGGCACTGTTACCGCAGCGGCGCAGGAGCTCGCCAGCACGATCCGCGCGCAGAAGGTCAGGTTCGCGGCCTCGCCGATCGATCGCGAAGATCCCTTTCTCTTCAACAAGACCACCAACCGCCGGGCGTACGACGAGCGTCTCGCTCAGGCTCCGGAAGCCGATGACGTAATTCTATGGAACGAAGACGGTGAGGTCACCGAATCTTCGATCGCGAACATCGTTGTCGAGCTCGACGGGCAGCTGTACACACCCCCGCGCGCGTCAGGCCTCCTCGCCGGGGTGCTGCGGGAAGAGCTGCTTCATCGTGGCATCGTTCGGGAAAGAGTCATCACGAAAAACGAGCTCGCCGAAGCGGGCTCGTTCTTTCTCGTCAATTCCGTACGCGGATGGTCACGGGCCGATCTCATCGATCATTGACCGCTCGGGCGACTCCGCCCTTGAAGGAAGTGCCTGCGCTGCACTCGAACCCCGAGCGAGAGATCGCTCTGATGCTGCGGGCAGAGTTCCGGGCTCTGCTGCGGGCGGAGCGAGAACGTCACCCATCTTGCGAACGAATCCGCTGAGCATGTCGATGGGCAGCGGAAAGATCGTCGTCGAATTGTTCTCCGCGGCAATCTCGGTCACGGTCTGGAGATAGCGAAGCTGCAATGAGGCCGGCTGAGTGGACAGCATCTTCGCTGCCTGCGCGAGTGTCTCCGACGCCTGAAGCTCACCCTGCGCACTGATCACCTTTGCACGCCGCTCACGCTCGGCCTCAGCCTGCTTTGCAATTGCGCGGCGCATGGTTTCCGGAAGCTGAACGTCCTTTATCTCGACGGCCGATATCTCCACTCCCCAGAAATCCGTTCGCTCGTCGATGATCTGGCGCAGCAGATCGTTCACCTTTCGCCGATCGGCGAGCAGCTCGTCGAGCTCGACCTGTCCCAGTACCGAGAGCAGCGTCGTCTGCGCGAGCTGCCCCGTGGCGTACATGTAATCCTGAATCTCGATGATCGCGAGCATCGGATCGGCGACACGGAAATAGAGAACCGCATTCACCTTCACCGAGATGTTGTCGCGGGTGATTACGTCCTGAACGGGAACATCCATCGCGACCACGCGCAGAGACACTCGCTTCATTCTCGCCAGCAGCAGCGGAATGAACGCCAGTCCCGGTCCTTTCGTCTCTGTATACTTGCCGAGGAAGAAGGTCACCCCGCGCTCGTACTGGTTGAGCAGCCTGAGACTGCCCAGCGTGTAGACGGCGACGACGGCAAGCGGAATGAGAAAGAATTCCATGGATGGCCCCGGCGGATACTTCAATATCCGGCGTGCGCGGTGCTTTGTGAAGCTGAAGGCGCGGCGGCGGTGTTCTTGCCGATAAACGAAGCTGTAACTCACATGGACATCCAGCCGTAGAGCCATGATGCAAGCTACGACTCAACCGCAGCCGGAGGCGCCTGCCACTCCGGCACTGCCGCCGCGCCCGACGTCGATCACCACCGTCGGCGCCGACCAGAAACCGCTGACGCTTTCGTCTCCTGCCACCCAGGAAGAAGTGGAGGCACTCGTCAGGCAGCGAAGCGAGCTGGCCGACCAGCTCACGAGCGCCACCGAGCGACGCGTCGGACTCGTGAATCAGCTGCAGAGCGCTCCCGACGGGGTTGCACGCACCGGAATCGAGGAGCGTATCAAGGTTCTCGACCAGCGGATACTTCAGCTCGAGACAGACCTCGCCTCGACGGGGCGTCTGGTTGCGCTCGCGCCTGGCGATCTCGTGGCGATCGCGAGCCGCAACAACTTCGCCCCCGGGGGCGGCGACGACGACTTCGAAGAAGGGATGATGCTCGGTGTTTTTCTGGCCGTCGGGTTTGTCGCTCTCGTCACGGCCTTCCGCCGTTTCAGGAGACGGAAGCAGAAGCCTGTGAAGAGGACAGAGCTCGGGGTCGAGTCGCAGCGTCTCGAGCGCCTCGAGCAGGGAATGGAGGCGATCGCAATCGAGATCGAGCGCGTTTCCGAAGGCCAGCGCTTCGTGACGAAGCTGCTTTCCGAAAAAGAAACCCCCGTCAGATGACGGGGGTTTTTGCTAGAGAGCACCGACCGCCGCGGCCACCTCTTCCACATGGCCGTCGATCTGCACCTTGGGAAAGATCTTCCTGACCTTCCCTTCCCCGTCAATAACTATGGTAGTGCGCTCGACACCCATATACTTCACGCCATAGAGCGTTTTTTCCTTCCAGATCCCGTAGGCGTCGGCAAGCCGGTGCCCCTCGTCCACCAGAAGATTGTATGGGAGCCCATGCTTCTCCCTGAACTTCCGGTGCGATTTCGCCGAGTCCGGGCTCACTCCGAGCACTGTTGCATTCATTTCCCCGAACCGGGGAAAAGCGTCGCGGAACGCGCACGCTTCACGCGTTCAGCCGGAGGTGTTGTCTTTCGGATAAAAGAAAAGGACAACGTTGCGGCCGCGCAGAGACGACAACGAGACGCGGCTCCCCTCGTCGGTCTCGAGGTCGAAATCAGGGGCGGGGTCGCCTGGCTTGATCACGCCGGGTTGGAAAGCATAGGCGCAAAGTAGCCAAAACCCCTCCTGCGCGCCTCCCGTCCCATTGCTACGTCAGCATACGTATGGGAATGCCGGGAAACGCGCCGTAGTCTCCCCGCGCGATGCTCACTCCGGCGACTTTCCGCAGACAGTATCTGGACGAAACCGTGGGAACACGGCTCGGCGGCGTCATCCGCGTCGTCGAGCGACCTGGACTCTGGATGAAACTCGGTGCACTCGCGGCCCTCGTCACGGACCTTCAGAGCGTAGTCCGTGCGGCAGTACCGGCCGGCGAGCTCGCGTACGGCGCAGCATCGGGAGATAGAGCGCGGCTTGAAAGCTCGATCGTCACACTCGTCTACGATGAGCGCGGAAGGCCGGCAGGCTTCAACGCTCTCGCTGTCCTCCCCTGCGAGCTGCGCGGCAGGGAGGTCGAAGTGCTTCACCTCGGTCTCTCGATCATCGACCCCGAAGCGAGGGCGCGCGGGCTGGCCGGCGTACTGTATGGGCTGTCCGTTTTCCTGGTCAGCGCACGGCGCCAGCTGCGTCCGCTCTGGATAAGCAACGTCACGCAGGTGCCCGCTGTCTTCGGGATGGTCGCCGCCAACTTCTGCGACGTCTTTCCCAATGGAAAGCCCGGCGCCCGCCAGCGTTACGATCAGCTGCACCTGGCGCGCGAGATCATGGCCCGGCATCGCCACGTGTTCGGCGTCGGCGAGGATGCGGTCTTCGACGAAAGGCGCAGCGTCATCGAGAACGCCTACACCGGCGGCTCGGACAATCTAAAGAAGTCGTTCGACGAATCACAGAAGCATCGCAACCCCCTGTACAACGAGACCTGCAGACGCGAGCTCGACTATGACCGGGGCGACGATTTCCTCCAGATCGGGCAGTTCACCGCTGCGGCTGCTGGAGCGTACTTCACCCGGTCCGCATCGATCATCTCACCATCCGCGCTCGCGCTCCAGTTCGGAACCCGCGCGCTGGACGCGGTCGTCGCGCCCGCACTTCAGTGGTTCGATTCGACTGCGCAGATGGGAGACATTCGTCCGGCAATGCACGCGAGCTCGCGGAGGAGCCGATGACGTTCAGCTATGCGGGGATGGTCGAGCGCAACATCGGCTTCGTGTCCGAGAGCGAGCAGGAGAAGATTGCGCGTGCTTCGGTTTTCGTGTGCGGCGTCGGCGGAATGGGCGGCGCCGCGGTGCAGTCTCTCGCTCGCGCCGGTGTCGGTCACATCACGATCGCCGACATCGACCGGTTCGAGCTCTCGAATCTCAATCGCCAGGTCTTTTGCACCTCCGCAACCATCGGCCAGTCCAAGGTCGAGGCAGCACGCGAGGCAATCTCGAGGATCAATCCGTCGGCATGCGTCGCGATTCACGGCGCCGACTGGCTCGGCAATCTCGATGACATCCTGGCGACGTGCTCCATAATCATCAACGGAATGGACGACATCGCAGCCGGCATCGCTCTCTATCGAAAAGCGAAATCGCACGGCGCGACTGTGATAGATGCTTACACTTCGCCTCTCCCATCCGTGACGGTCGTCGGCGCGGACGCTCCGCGTCCGGAGGAGAGGCTGCGATTTCCGAGCGTGGGCCGGGCTCCCTTCACCCTGAGCCGACAGGAGCTGGACGCCTGCCGCGAAGCGGAGATCCTGTACGTGATGGTGAACAGCAGCTCGGCAACTCACATCGATCTCGGAGTCGCCGCCAAGCTGCTCGCGGGCAAGCGAGCGCGGCCGTCGTTTGCGCCGATGGTGATCACCACCGGAAATCTCATGGCCTTCGAGGCCGTCAATCTGATACTGGGGCGCCCATCGGCCGTCGATCACCGCGGAGTCTTCTTCAACCCGTGGACTTTCGAGGTGGAGCGCCCGCGCCTGGCTCCGTCGCAATGGCTGCGCAAGCGCGTCGCACGACAGCTCATGAAACGCCTTTCCGGAGCCGTCTCATGACTTCTGATGCGTTGCCGGACTTCCGGACGACAGTAGACATTCTCGTCACGTGGACAGGCGCAGTGACGATGTTGCGGTATGCGCACACTCTCTCACGGTCGCGCGCCAGCACTCTCGAGGTGAGGACGCTGTTCCTCGTGCTCGTTCTTTCTGCCACGCTCCTCGCGAGAGGCTTCCTGTGGCTCTGGCCGGAAAGTGCCGTCTTGTCCATCGCGGTGGGCATCCCGGCGAGTTTTCTGCCATTCGCAGCCACGTTTTTCGTCGAAGGCCTCCTTCGGCGCCACGTCCCGGGGCCGATGAAGCTGTTCGCGATTGGCGCCACCTTGACGGCCCTCGTCGGCACAATTGCCGGCGCCGCAACAGCAGACAGCGAGCTGACGAGCGTCTTCACAAAACTGTTCCTCGTTCCGCTGCTGCTCACGCTGCTCTCGCTCGGCATCATTCTCGTGTCGCGCGACCGGTCGTCGCTCTCACGAACCGAGAACTCTCTCGTCAGGGCGTGCATGGTGGTGACGCTGATTTCGCTTCCGCTCGCGGCCACCGACTTCCGCCTGTACACCGGCTGGCCCGTCGCGCGAATGGGAACGCTCGGGGCGCTCCTCATCTGCTACACGCTGCTTCGAACTCCTCAGGAGAACGCGCGACTCGAGCGCTGGGCTCGCGACATCGGTCTTCTCGTCGGGAAATCGGTTCTCGCCTCAGCGCTCCTGAGCGTTCTGCTCCGGGAAATGGAAATCTGGGTTTTCGTGGATTTCTTCATCCTCGTGTTTGCGCTCGTGATCTCCTACGCGATCTGGGATCGCCTTCGCGATTCCGAGACTTCGAATCGACTCACGGAGCTCCTGCGGTATCTCGCAAGCGAATATCCCGCGTCGATGAAGGATTTTCTTCGAGAGCTTAAGCATCTCTCGCTGACGGCGGACGCGGAGCTGATCGCAGGCGATGATCTCACTCGCTACGATCGCGGTGCGGTGCTCCGCGCGATGAGCGGCCGGTCGAATGTCGTAGCACTTGCGCGCCTCAGGCAGCTCCGTGACAGCGATACGGGAACGTTCGATGCACTCGAGACCCGCGGAGCTGACGAGCTCACCGATCTGCTCGAAAGAAAGGGAGTGACGCACATCGGGCTGCTCAGCGACCGGCCTCTCCAGCTCCTCGC
>DASWQD010000355.1:0-5564 GCA_036398255.1 Gemmatimonadaceae bacterium
AGCCGTCGCTGCCGCCACCGCCGATTCAGATGCCAACGTTCGAATTGCAGCGGCGCAGTCACTCGGCACAGTGCTCGATTCGGCTGCCGCGTCGTGGCTTCCGCTCTGGCACCGCGACACATCCCTCATGTATCGGGCGAGCCTGCTTGCCTCCGCTGCACGAGCTGGTGCGCCGCTGCCCGCACTCGTCGAATGGCGGACCCATGGCGACTGGCATTATCGCGCGGCTGCCCTCAACGCGACCGGCACGTCGACGGATAAGGACCGCGTCGCCAATGCTGCCAAATCCATGCTTGCCGATCGCGACGGACGAGTGCGCGCATTGGCATATGGCTTCGTAAATGGCAACGACACCGCGGCTCCTTCGGCGGCAGTCAGGACATTGTTAGTCGAGGGATTGCGCGACGCGGATTTCTATGCGCGCGCCACGGCACTCGGTGTACTGTCGTCTTACGCGACGGCCGCCGATGTCCCGGCGGCTCTTGCGAGCTATGCGAAATCGCTTGCCGATTCCGGAAACGATGCAAGGATTGCCGGCATAGGATATCTCGCTGCGGCATGGAAAGCCGATAGCGCGCGTTTCTCGCCGGCGCTGCGCCAGCAGGTTGCCGCGCTCAAGATATCGGACGACCCACTCGTGCGAGCGGCCGCCGAAAGCGCTTCAATCTTCTCATCGTGGGCGTCCGCTCCGCGAACTTCGCGTCCACACGAATGGTATCAGAATATCGTGCGGACGTATGTGCTTCCCGCGCTCCGCGGCAACACGCAGCGCGCAACGATCCGGACGCGTCGCGGCGACATTCTCATCGAGCTCTTCGGTGCCGATGCCCCAATCACAGTCTGGAATTTCATGAATCTCTCTCGCAGTGGTTACTATCGCGGAACCGGCTTTCACCGTGTGGTCCCGAATTTCGTCGCCCAGGATGGCGACCCGCGCGACGACGGCAACGGCGGCCCCGGCTACGCCATTCGGGACGAAATGAATCCGCGCCGGTACGAGCGCGGTGCTGTGGGCATGGCACTGTCAGGGCCGGATACCGGTGGCAGTCAGTATTTCATCACGCACTCGCCGCAGCCGCATCTGGACGGGCACTACACGGTGTTCGGAAGAGTGCTCCGCGGCTTTGACGCACTCGACGCGATTGTCCAGGGCGATCGCATTCTCTCGATTACGGTTCGATGAATCGAGCGGTGTCTCTGTTGCTCCTGGCGTCGCTCACAGCAGCATGCGGCCGACGCGCCGCTCCTCTCGTGGGGGTGCCGTCACCTGATCGAGTGCTGCCCACAATCGAGCTGGCGAGCAAGCACAGGCGCATTGTGTTCCGCTGGGATTATGAGGAGAACAGCCTCATGGCGCGTGGAGAAGGCGCGGTCAGGGCTTCCGCCCCCGACAGCGCGCGCGTGGACCTGTTTCTCAACGGAGGTATCCTCGTCGGGAAAGCCATTCTCATCGGAAATACGCTCCGCGCAACAAATCAGGAGCAGGTTCAGCGGTTCCTGCCTCCGCCTCCATTGATGTGGGCGGCCCTCGGACGTCTTGCGATTCCGCCGCTTCCCGATACCGTAGTTACGGTTGAAGGGGATGTGATTCACGCAGACATTGGCCGTCCCGCCACATGGCGGGTCACGATCAAGGGCGACCGCGTCATGCAGCTTGCGAGGCTGAGCGGCGGCCGGATCGCGGAAGTAGTGACACGGGACGCCGGAGGGCGTCTACTATATGAGGTTCCCGGGAGACGGAAACTGTGGCTCGGGATCACTCGCGATGAGGAGGTACCGGCGTTCGATGCGTCGATCTGGGGTCCTTAGCGCCATCCTGCTCACAATGGTGGCATGCATGCCGTACGGCTTCGCCGGGGGCGGCTTGCCATCGCACGTCCGAACCGTTGCCGTGATTCCATTCGAGAACCTGACATCTGTCCCGGAAGTCCAGGAGGAGCTCGCAAACGCGCTCCGCACGCAGCTTCGCGACAGACTCGGCTTGCGCGAAGCTGCTGAAAGCCGCGCGAGCGCTCTCATCCGCGGCACCATCCAGCGCTACGAAGCGGACATTCCCATCGGGTTCAGCGCGACCAACAAGAGCCAGACCAGCGCGCGCCGCCAGCTCCAGATCTCGATCGACATCGAGATGATCGACCAGGTTACCGGCAAGACGCTCTGGCAGCAGAAGGGCCTGATGAAGGACGGACAGTACGAAGAGCGCGGCGAAGCCTCAGGTCGCAAGCAGGCAATCGAGCGGCTCGTGAACGACGTGATCCAGGGAGCGCAGTCGCAGTGGTGATGGGCCGATCGCGCCGCGGCGCGAGCCGACTGGGATGCCTGATTCAGATCGCCATCGTGGCGATGATCGTGTACTTCGGGCTTCTCGCGGGAGAAGAAGCTCTCGCCTACTATCGCTTCAAGGATGCGATGAAGAACGAGGCGCGCTTCGCTTCGATTCGCAGCGACACGGAAATCAGGAACCGTCTGCGCGTGTTCGCCGATTCGGTCGAGCTTCCCGCCCAGGCGAAGGAAGTCCGGATCGTGCGTGAAGGGAACCGGATCCGCATCTGGAGCGAGTACGACCAGGTGTTCAAGCTTCCGCTGAACAAGACGCGAGTGGTTCACTTTCGACCCTCAGTCGAGAAGACATTCTGAGGCCAAGAGATCCTTCAAAAAAAATCAGGACGTGGGACGAAGCGCGTGAGTGGCGCTCGTCCGTGCAGGGACGCGTGGTCTTCACGAACGGCGTCTTCGACCTCCTGCATCCCGGCCACGTCGACATTCTCACCGCGGCGCGGGCGAGAGGTGATGCCCTCGTCGTCGGGGTCAACACAGATGCTTCAGTCAAGAGGCTCAAGGGTCCTGACCGCCCGGTCAGAAACGAGATCGAACGCGTTTACGTTCTGGCAGCTGTCGAATCGGTGGATTGCGTCGTGCTCTTCGAGCAGGACACTCCACTCGAGCTCGTCGTGGAGCTCAAGCCCGACGTCATCGCCAAAGGCGGCGACTACTCGGTGGACACGATCGTCGGAGCGCGCGAAGTTGTTCAGTGGGGCGGAGAAGCGGTGGTGATTCCGCTGACTCCGGGGCAGTCGACAACATCGATCATCGAGAAATTGCGTGACAGATAGAGCAGCTGTTCGATCGGACAGGAGAAACACTGACCTTCGTGTCGTAACCATCGAGCGAAAGGTCGCGCCTTACGCCGAGGGTTCATGCCTCGTCTCGTTTGGGTCGACGCGAGTGCTGTGCACTGCATCGGTGGAGGACGGCGTGCCTGGATGGCGGCGCGGAAGCGGGCAGGGCTGGCTCACGGCGGAATACGCCATGCTCCCGAGAGCGACGAAGACGCGCACTTCGCGCGAGAGATCACAGGTCGGCGGCCGCACTCAGGAGATTCAGCGGCTCATCGGCCGCAGCGTACGCGCGATGCTCGACGATTTTTCTTTCGGAGAGTTCACAGTGAAGCTGGATTGCGACGTTCTCGTCGCGGACGGCGGCACTCGCACCGCGGCAATCACCGGAGCTGCGGTGGCGATCGTCGATGCGTTCCGGTGGATGGTGGACAACGAGAAGCTTCGGGTCACTCCGGTCAAGCGGCGTGTCGCGGCGATATCGGTCGGGATAATCGATGGCGAGCCGCGTCTCGATCTCGACTATCTGGAGGACGTGCGCGCGGAAGTCGATATGAACGTCGTCATGAGCTCGGCGGGTCAGTTCGTCGAGGTTCAGGGAACGGGCGAGCATGGGACATTCGATCGCGCGCAGCTCAACATTCTTCTCGACCTCGCAGTAGACGGCATCGCGCGCCTCGACAAGGCACAGCAGTCGGCGCTTGACGCCTGATCGCCCTATCCTGCTCGCAACTCGCAGCGACGGCAAGCTCCGCGAGCTGAGCGGCATCCTCACCGATGCGGGACTCCACGGCATGACGCTGGAAGAAGCGGGGATTGACTACTCCGCCGAGGAAGATGGAATCGAATCCTTTGCGACGTTCGAGGAAAACGCTCTCGCGAAGGCGAGATACTTCCATCGGCTGAGTGGCATTCCGACGATGGCCGACGACTCCGGACTTTCGGTGCGTGCTCTCGGCGGAGCACCAGGTGTCTGGAGCAAGCGCTACTCCGGCCGCTTCGATCTGAGTGGACAGGATCTCGACGACGCGAATAACGCGAAGCTGCTGCTAGAGCTCAGCGCCGCTCACGACACCGCCGCGACCTACACCTGCGCCGCGTCGTACGTCGACGAGAACGGCGAGGACGTCGCAGTTGGCGAGACGCATGGACGCATTCTGAGCGAGGCTCGCGGTGATCAGGGATTCGGCTACGATCCGTATTTCTTCTCGACAGAGCTGGGAAAGACGTTCGGCGAAGCAGCTGCGCTCGATAAGCAGGCAGTCAGTCATCGCGGGCGAGCATTTCGTGCGCTCGTCGACGCGTTGCGTCGGAGCGGCCGTGCGATTTAGTTTGAGATCGTTCTTCGGGGCGTAGCGTAGCCCGGTATCGCGCCTGCTTTGGGAGCAGGAGGTCCCCGGTTCAAATCCGGGCGCCCCGATTGAATGAAGGTTTTTCCTTCGTTAAGTTCAAAGACTACCTGCGCCAGTAGCTCAGTTGGATAGAGCAACAGCCTTCTAAGCTGTGGGTCGGGGGTTCGACTCCCTCCTGGCGCGCCAGAGTGCAGTGAAAAAATTCTGCGCCGTTAGCTCAATTGGCAGAGCAAATGACTCTTAATCATTAGGTTGTAGGTTCGATTCCTACACGGCGCATTTGAAGGACTTCGGCTATCGCTCCGACAGGAATCAGATGAGGGATCTCGAAAGAGATCCCTCTCTTTTTTTATCCAGCTTCGTCCACCAGTGCAGTGTCTGCTACTATATGAACGAGGCTGAGCCGGGGGGCCGCACTTCCTTTTGAATGCGGTCCAGACAATACTTCGGCGACCGGGCCTGAGCAGCGTGCACGGTGCTACAGAATCAGCCGAGGAACGTATGCCGATTGAAGAGAAGCCAAGCAGAAACGAAGACGAGTATTTCGCGAAGCTCGACGCCGATCTGATGAAGGAGCGGCGTGCGCGGCTCGACGAGGAGCGAAGGAAGCAGGAGCGCACTTCACACTACAACAAGTGTCCCAAGTGCGGGTGCGATCTGGAGGAGCGGGAGCACCACGGCGTGAAGATAGACCAGTGCGGAGAGTGCTCAGGTATGTGGCTCGACAAGGGCGAGCTGGAGATGATCGAGGAGATCGACCGCCGGAATCCGCAGGGCGGGATCAACTTCGTTCAGAGCCTCTTCAAGCTGGTTCGCTGATGCCGGCGCGCATCGCGAGTCTCCGGGACAAGGCCGACGCGCTGTACCGCGCGGCAACCGAATGCCACCAGCGTCACACGCGATACTCGGATCTCGTCGACAATGACGCCTCCGACGACGATCAGCGAGACGCGCTCGAGATGGCCTACATAAGCGACGATTCTCTCGCCACGGCGATGACGGCCTATGAGAACGCGAAGCACGGCGATGCGCAGCCGGACGACGCCTGGTGGCACAGGAGCAACATGCTGTGGCACGCGAGCAAGGAATACATTCG
>DASWQD010000356.1:0-3780 GCA_036398255.1 Gemmatimonadaceae bacterium
GATGTAGAGCGTCGCGAGCTCAACGGGCGACACATAATCGTGAGTCAGCCGCTCTTCCAGCATGTTCAGTGTCTCGCGTGCATAGTCGAGCTCTCCGCGCCTGGCGAGCGAAAGCGCGAGCGTGACTTTCGTATATGTGGCTGCGCCTTCGAGCTCGAGAGCCTCGCGCAGCACGCGCTCGGCTTCCGTGAACTCACCGGCATAGGTGAGAATCAACCCGAGAACGCGATAGCTCTCCTCGGCAACCGGATTCATTTCGATCGCGCGCAGCAGATGATACTTCGCCTGCTCGAATCGCCGCGCGTAGAAATACACATAGCCGAGTCCGCGGCGTACCGAGACCGAAGCGGGAGCCGCTTCCTGCGCGGAGTGTGCCTCGATGAGCGCTTCCTCGAACCGCCCCTGCGATGCAAGTAGGAAGGCATACCACTGCCGGGCAGTCGCGTATCGCGGATCCAGCTCGACCGAGCGGCGGAACTCGGCCGCCGCTCCGTTCCAGTCCCAGTCGTAGATGAAGAGACTCCAGGCCAGAGAAGCGTGCGCTTCGGCGAGACCCTCATCGAGCTCGAGAGCTTTCCGCGCATAGAACTTTGCGCGCTCGAATCCCTCGTGCACGGGGACGCTGCGGTAGTCGAGCGCGAGCGCGTACGAGTCGGCCAGTCCCGTATAAGCGAGCGCGTATCCAGGATCCGCCTCGATGGCCTGCTCGAAGAATCGAATCCCCTCGGCGACACCTTCCTGGGTGCGCTTGTTCCATGCGTAGCGGCCACGCAGGTAGAGACCGTAAGCCTGCACGCTTTCCGTTCCGCGGTTCGCCGACGGGTCGGCGAGATCGCTGAACGACGTCGCACGCAGCGTGTTGACGATCGTTCGCGCGATCTCGTCCTGAATCGCGAAGACATCGTCGAGCCTGCGGTCGTATCTATGGGACCAGACGAGCTCTCCATTCGCGGTAGAGGTCAGCTGCACGGTGATCCTCAGGTCCTGGCCCGACCTGCGCAGCGTTCCTTCGAGGACCTCGGAGACGTCGAGGAGTGCGCCGATCGCCCGGACGTCCTGCGGCTTTCCCTTCAGCGCGAAAACGGAAGTACGCGACGCGACGCGAAGTCCTTCGACTTTTGCGAGTGCATCGATGAGCTCGTCGGTGATGCCGTCGCTGAGATACTCGTTGTCGGGGTCGGGTGATGCGTTCACGAATGGAAGGACGGCGACGCGACGCGCGGCTGTCACGCCACGGCGGGCCGCGGCGCTCTGCGGCTGCTGAAGGGCCGCCGTGAACTCGGACGCTGTGGTGAATCGCTCCTCGGGCATTTTCGCGAGCGCTTTCGCAACGGCGTGCTCTACATGAGGCGGTACTTCCGGACGAATCGAGCGCAGCGGCTTGGGCTTCTCGGTGACGTGGCGCGCCATCACCGACAGCGAGCTGTTTCCCATGAAAGGCGGATGGCCGGCAAGCATTTCGTACACGACACATCCGAGAGCGTAGATGTCGGTCGACGTCCCGATGTCGTCAGTGCCCGACGCCTGCTCGGGGCTCATGTATTCCGGGGTGCCGAGCGCGATGCCTCCCTTCGTGAGGGGCTCGGTGTTGGGTCCGCCGCAAGCATGCGCAATTCCAAAATCCGCGAGAAGCGCATGGCCATCCGCGAAGAGGATGTTCTCCGGCTTCACGTCGCGATGCACGAATCCGTTGCGATGCGCGTAGTCGAGCCCCGCACCCACTTCGACGGCAATGCGCACCGTATCGTTGACAGTGAGCTTCTTCTCCCTGCTGAGCCGGTCGCGAAGGGATCCGCCGGGCACGAACGGAGAGACATAGTAGAGCTGTCCCTCCGCCTGACCCGAGTCGATGAGCGGAACTATGTGAGGATGCGACAGCCGCGCCGCAATCCCGATCTCGCGCAGGAATCTCTCGGCGCCGACAGAGGCGCCTACGTCCTCGCGAAGAACCTTGATCGCGACCTTGCGCTGGTGCTTTCGCTCTTCGGCGAGATGCACCACCGCCATTCCGCCGCGTCCAAGAACACGCTGAATGTCGTAGCGATCGCTCAGGCTCTCCAGCGCTTCGACCATTCCTTAAAATACGGAACAGCCCGCTGAAGTGTTCTGCTATCGAATCAGATTTTTACGTACTTCTCCAGACGCGCGACTTCATCCTTGTCGACGTACTTGCCGATCTCGCGACGGAACTGCTCGATCGACGTATACGGCCGATACTCCTCGAACTCGTGTCGCATTCTCGCGCCGACTCCGGGAATCAGCATGATCTCCCTGGCCGACGCCTTGTTGAGATCGAGCGGCATCCAGATTCGCGTGTAGACGGTGTCTCGCTGCGCCTCGCTCAGACTCTTTGCCAGCACTGCATCGACAGCCGTCATGTCCGAGTACGGACGGCCGGCGACGATCGCCGCGGCGATGTCGGCTGTCACGCCCGGAACTCCGGCGAGATCGTTCGCGCTCGCCGAGTTCGGATCGATCATTCCGCCGACGCCGGGTGCTGCCGTCACAGGTGCCGCGGCAGCAGCACTATCGGTTGGAGCCAAAGTCGCAGTCGGTGTCACGCCCACTGTATCCGTGGTCTTCGCTGAATCCGTCGTGCACGCCGCCGTAAACGCCCCGGCGACGAGGATCGCCAAAGATCTCCTGCTGTTCATTGAATCATCTCCTTCGCCTTGTAATCCGGATCCATCGCAGGGTGGCGATACGACCACGCGAGTCCGAGTAAGCCAAGCTGTGCGAGCGCGCCGGGGGCCAGGGCCGGAGTCGCGCCTCGCAAGGCTTCCCATATGAGCTGCCAGCCGCCGAGATCGGGACTGCGCTCGAGCTCCCATTCGACATTTCCCTTCAAATGCAGAACGAGGCCGAGCAGCCCGGTGACGACGAACACCGCCATCATGAGCTGAAACGCAAGCATCGATGATCTTGTTGGCCGGCGTGCGACAGCGACCGAGGTGGCAAGCCCCAGGCCAAGGCTCACCAGGGGAATCCACTGCGTGATGGAGTCGAAGTGTTCGAGCAGCAGGAGCTCGATCAGCAGGCCGACGATCCCCAGAAAAACCAGCGCGAGAATCATCTGCCTCAGGGGAAACTGCCGGGAATCTTGCGTTTTCATGGCGGCGAGAAATGTGCTCTCGCTCGTCTCATGCCACCGCGATCGAGTTGCGCTGAATCATCAGGTCGGCGCCGGAGATGAAGCGGATCTCGAACCTGTCCGCAGCGATGCGCACCGCCAGCACGCGGTCGCCGATGAGTGAGCAGAGCGCATCGCGCGAGCCCGAGTCCGGATAGCGGAACCGCTGTCCCCCGCAAAGGAGCTGAGGATTTCCGCTCACCTCGATGCGCACGCCCGCAAAATCGAGCTTGATCGACTTCAGATCGAACAGGACAGATGACAGCGTGCGGCCGTCGATCGGCGGAAGAACCGGGTGATCTTCCATGACGAGCTGAAGCCGTGGTTGATCGGTCGCCGGCCGTGAAAGATCGGCCTGCGACACATCCTCCTTCGCCTCGGCAATTGCTTTCGCCTTGAGAATTTCGCGCCGCCGGTGACGGTGAACCTGCTCCCAGATCACGCCGGCGACGAATCCGAAGCCAAGCCCGGCGATGCCGGCGAAGATTCCCGCCGCAACGACGATTCCGAAGAAGTACCAGAGCCCGCGAACGAACGATCCGTCCGCGAGCTGATCCGACAGGAGACCCCACGCGAACGGTGCGGCACCGATGAATCCCGCGAGGAATCCAAGATATGCAGCAACATCCTTGATGGCCGTTCGCCGGAGA
>DASWQD010000357.1:0-2235 GCA_036398255.1 Gemmatimonadaceae bacterium
TGCGCGGCATTGGCCCGAGCGAGTTCGAGACGAGGTAGGTTGTCTTGTCGAGAATCGGAAATTCCTTCCGGTACTCGAGCAGCGGGTCATTCATTTAGATGCGGGTGTAGAAGAGTTGCATACAATTATACCGTCCCTGAAAGGCAGCCGAGCTTGAGCAACGACCTGATGACAACCGCGGAGCGAAAGGCGGAGCCACGCATTCGGCGCCGCCAGGTCGCGCTCGTTCTCGGCGGTGGAGGGCTCAAGGGTTTCGCGCACATCGGAGTACTGCGCGCTCTCGACGAGCTCGGCATCAAGCCGGCGGTGTATGCAGGCACGAGCATCGGCTCGCTGATCTGCGCGGCCCGCCTCGGAGGCATGCCACTCGAGCAGATGGCGGAGACAGCGCGGAACCTCAGGCGCCGCGATCTCTTTCGTCTGAACCGCCTCGGCATCGTGCTGGAGCGGACTCAGGCGTCGAGTGTCTACCAGGGTGCACCACTGAGAGAGCTGTGTGCATCAGTGGTGAAGGACATGAAATTCGGCGATCTCGAGACGCCGTTCCTCGTGAACACCGTGGATCTCCAGCGCGGATCGCCGGTCGTGTGGGGCTTGCCCGGTCTTCGCGACGTGAATGTTGTCGACGCCGTGTACGCGTCCTGTGCGTTGCCGGGCTTCTATCCACCGGGCGAAGTCGGCGATCGCACCTGCGTCGACGGCGGTGTGGTGGACAATCTCCCGGCCGCCGTCGCAGCGCAGGGCATGGACGCGGTGATCGCTGTAGATACGGGGAGCAGCGCGCTCATCGAGAAAAAGGACATCGCGACTCATGGATTTCAGGCGATCTACATGCGCGCCGCGACGACGATGATGCATGCGCTGCAGCTGCATCCTCTCGATAAATGGGCCGGACCGCCGATGATCCTGATTCGTCCGAAAGTGTCGCACATCGGCTGGTTCAGCTTTCACCACGCTGACGAGCTTATCGAGGCGGGATACAACGCGGCGGTCGAGGCACTCAAGGATTTCGATGCGTGCGTGAATTCCGAGACGGGAATCTTTCCGCGGCGGCAAGTTCAGCTTTCGGTTGACCGCGAGAAGTGCATCGGGTGCACACTGTGCGTGGCGCTCGCTCCGCGCATCATGGCGATGGACGAGACCGGCAAGGCGGTCGTTCAGGTTCCAGTGGTGGACTGGTCGCCTGCTGATGGCGACTTCGTGCACCACTGTCCCACTTATGCCATCAACGCGGTGCCGATCGATCGCACCGCTGGCGCGAATCAGCCGGAAGTGACCGAAGCGCAGACTCTCGAGGAAAAGGAAGAGCGCCGCGAAGCGGTTTGAACCGGCAAAACGAGACGAGAGTGTTGATGCCCGCTACTTACTGGCCGCGGTAAGGTCAGCTTCAATGATGGTGCAAAGATCTTCCCGGCTCGGTGTGGCATTCGCCAGACGGTTCGCCTGCGCGGTAAGCGTCTTCTCGAAAAGATTTCTGACAAGGCGCCCGTTCCCGAAGTTGGACGAGCGCGCTTCGTAGGCTTCGGTCAGCTCATTCCGTACCGAGTCGACTACTCCTTCCGCGAGAAGGTATCCATCGGATTCAGCCTGGCGAATGAAAATCGTCGTGAGCTCGTCGGGTGTGTAATCCGGGAAGTCGACGAACCGGGTAAACCGCGAGCGAAGTCCGGGGTTCGACTCGATGAACTCTTCCATCCTGTCGCGATAGCCCGCCACGATCACGACCAGATCATGGCGATGATCTTCCATCAGCTTGAGAAGCGTTTCGATCGCTTCACGCCCGAAATCCTGCTCGGAGCCCGATGCGAGGCTGTACGCCTCGTCAATGAAAAGGACGCCGCCGAGTGCCTGCACCACCTGCGCGTCGGTCTTGATCGCGGTCTGACCGACATATCCGGCGACCAGCTCGGCGCGATCGACCTCGACGAGATGTCCCTTCGAGAGAAGGCCGAGGGCGTGGAAGATTTGCGCGACCAGCCGGGCGACTGTTGTCTTTCCCGTTCCCGGCGGGCCGACGAATACCATATGGTATGAGCCGGGGGGGACCTTGAGTCCTTCACGTTTTCGCATCTCGCGCACCCGCGCGACGTTCACGAGTGTGTGAATCTCGCTTTTCACGGATGACAGTCCGACGAGCTTGTCGAGCTTCGCGAGCAGTTCCTCCAGTGTTTCCGTCGGGGCACGAGGTCCCTCCGGTTTCTTCGCGTCCGGCTTCGGCGCCGGCTGAGCCGGCGC
>DASWQD010000358.1:0-1627 GCA_036398255.1 Gemmatimonadaceae bacterium
AGGGTACGGCAATCGCGACAAGTCCGAGTGCCGACCCAAAAGCGATTGTCGGCATCGCTGCGGCTTCAGGGTTGAGGCCCACGAACTTCCACGGCCTTCCTTCGACGAGCTTCAGGACGATCCACGTCGCAATCAGCGTCCCGAGAGCGACGCCCCATTCAGAGACAAGGAGCTGGTAGCCGCGCGCTGCCGCAAACTCTTCCGCCGCCGCTTCGACCCACGCTGACAGTACGAGCGCGACGAACAGAACGACGACAAAAAAGACCAGTCTCCACGGAGCGCGCAACCGGCGCTCCGTGTTGAAGAGAATGTTGCTTGCGTTCAACTCAGCTCAGGAAAATCGCTCGACGCTCAAGGCCACGGCGTCGCCGCCACCGAGGCAGAGCGTGGCGAGCCCGGTGCGCGAGCCGCGGTCTTTCATCGCGTAGAGAAGCGTCGTCAGGACGCGCGCGCCGCTCGCACCAATCGGATGGCCAAGTGCAATCGCGCCGCCGTTCACGTTCACGCGGTTCCAGTCCCACCCAAGCCCGGCGCCGTCGGCCAGCGACTGCGATGCGAACGCTTCGTTCGCTTCGATCAGATCGTAATCTCCGATCTGCGTGCCGGTCAGCTTCATGAGATTCTGCACCGCGTAGATCGGGGCGAAGAAAAGCTCCTGCGGCTCGGTTGCGCCCGTCGCATATCCGGTGATGCGCGCCATGATATCGAGGCCGTTCTTCTCGGCGTATTCTTCGGAGGTCACAACGAGCGCGGATGCTCCGTCGTTGAGCGAGGACGCATTGCCTGCAGTGACGGAGAGGTTGGCGTTGTCGCCCTTCCCCGGAAACGCAGGCTTGAGCTTGGTGAGACCTTCAGCCGTCGTATCCTTGCGGGGACTCTCGTCGGTGTCGACGATCGTCGGTCCTTTCTTTCCCGGGATCTCGACGGAAACAATCTCGCTCTTGAACTTTCCGCTCTCGATGGCTGCGACTGCTTTCGAGTGCGACTGAGCAGCGAACTCATCCTGCTGCTCGCGAGTCACCTTCCCTTTTCTTGCGGTATGCTCGGCGTGACCGCCCATGTGGACGTCACAGGAAGCGCACCACAGCCCGTCCTTGATCATGCCATCGACCATCTTCTGGTCGCCGAGCTTAACGCCGTTGCGCATACCATATAGATAGAACGGCGCGTTGGACATCGACTCCTGGCCGCCGGCGACCACCACCTGTTTGTCGCCCGCCTTGATCGACTGTGCGGCGAGCCTGACTGCCTTGAGCCCGGAGCCGCAGACCTTGTTGATGGTCAGTGCGCTCACTGTTGCCGGGATGCCCGCTTTCAGCGCGGCCTGCCGCGCGGGCGCCTGACCCGAGCCACCCTGGATCACCTGCCCCATGATGACTTCGTCGATCGACATCGGGTCGACGCCAGCCCTCTGGACTGCTTCACGTATGGCAATTGCGCCGAGCTCGGGCGCGGTCAGGCTCGAAAGCGAACCAAGAAATTTTCCAATCGGCGTGCGGGCCGCCGAAACGATTACTGGTGATCGGGATTTGTCGGTCATACGAGAAAAATAACCGGGGCCGAGGAAACCAGTTAATTGACCGCCGAGCGCGCCCAGGAAACCAGTTGATTAACCGCCGAGGGCGCC
>DASWQD010000359.1:0-2529 GCA_036398255.1 Gemmatimonadaceae bacterium
GAAAATTGCGTGGCGCCTCGCCTTCATGACGCCGCGAAAATACAAACCGGTTCCCGCAACGCGAGTGGCCACAGCGCTCGTCACGGCCGCGAGAAACGACCTTCCCGGCCTGCGAATCCTCGAAAACGCCGACATGGTCTAGCTCGACGCGCAGAATGTGAGGCATTTCCCCCGTCACGATCCGGAGGAATTCGGCGAGTCTCGGCGATTATTCCGCCAGCTTGCATCGAGCGTGTCGATGGGCAGATCTTCCGTCATGCCATCTCTTCTGAAATTCGCGATCTGCATCGCGGTCATTCCCGCGGCCGCATGCGTCTCTCCGCGTCCGGCAAGGTCTCCAGAGCCAGTCGTTTCGCAAGGTCCCGCTCGCGACAGTATCGTCGCTTCACTCGCTGGTGCGGGCGATTCGGTCGCGCTTGCCCGCATGATTCTCGATATCTGCAGGAAATCTGGCGACAAGGCGAAATGCTACGAGGCATCGCTCGCTGCGCCGGCGCGAAGCGGCCAGGTGAAGGTCGCGATGGGTGCGTTGAACAAGGTTGCTGCGGGCGACCCGGACATCCGGCGCACTGGACACGTATACGCTCACGCGATCGGAATCGCGGCGGGGAGCACACGCGGTGACATCTCGAAGGCCTTCACTCAATGCTCCGAATCGTTCCAGTCGGGATGCTATCACGGCGTAATTCAGGCGTGGTTCTCGGGAATCGACAGCATCGGCGCGGCCGATGCGAATGCGTTGTGCGCTCCATTCCGCGCGAACGAGAAGGACAGGTGGATAAGGTTTCAATGCGTGCATGGAATGGGGCACGGATTGACGATGCTATACCAGCACGATCTGCCCAAAGGTCTCGCGGGCTGCGATCTGCTCACCGACTGGTGGGACCGCCACTCGTGCTACAGCGGCGCGTTCATGGAGAACATCGTCAACGTGACGATGCCTCACCATCCGGCGACCGCAATGACTCACGGGAAAAGCGAGCACGGCGATCATCATGAGGAAAAGGCTGCCCACGCCGTCGAACATCACGGCAGCACGGCGTTCAAGCCTGTCGACTCGAACGATCAGCTCTATCCGTGCTCGATCATGCCGGAGCGATACCTGAGCGCCTGCTACGAAATGCAGACTTCAGTGATGCTCCACAACAACAAGGGTGACATAGCCGGCGCGGCGAAATCCTGCGAATCAGCGCCCGCAGCGATGCTCACCACGTGCTTCGCGAGCCTGGGCCGCGACATCAGCTCCTACTCGCAGCAGCAGCACGCCGAGGCGATCCGCATGTGCTCGCTTGCGATATCGAAGTATCAGCCGTGGTGCTACTTCGGCGTCGTCAAGAATCTCATCGATCTCGAAGCGAGGCCGGAGGACGGACTCTCATTCTGCAGAAGTATCCCAACCGCAGAAGGAAAGGCCATGTGCTACCAGGCGGTGGGAGAGCAGATAGTTGTGCTCGCGGGCGATCCGGAGCAGAGAAGAGCATCGTGCTCAACTGCAGAGGCTGAGTATCTGGACGCATGCCTCTACGGTGCGAGGCTATCAACCGCACCGCAGAAGCTGCTTCGAATCTGGGAGAGCGTCCGGAATTAAAAACAGGGACAGGCTTCGCCTGTCATCTGGCTTTTGCTGCAGCGAATCCGTCGATGTGCACGTCGAGGTTGTGATTCACCCGGATGCCGGCGATGCCGTGCGTTCCCGCGTGATCGCCGCCGGCGTCGAGCGTCGAGCGCGGGATCGCATGTACTTCCGTGCCGTTGACGAGAAAGCGCACCTGCGTTGCCCCGACATCAACAGCGAGAGCGTTCGAGGCCTTGCCCGATTCGTCGATTGCCTTGACAGCGGGATTCGCGGTCCAGTCAACGATCTTGTGCACCGTGGAGTCGTTCGCCCTGTGGTTGATCAGGAACTTTCCGTCCTGTCGGACGAGGAAGTACATGTAGCTCTGGTTTGCGCTGTCGAGATCGTGGCCGGCAACGAGCAGCCCGTAACCTTCCGGATGGGTCGAAGCTTTTGTCTGATTGAACGTTGCCTTGACGCTGTAGTTGCCCGTCATCTCGTTCGACGGGTTCCAGTAGATCGCAGCGGGCCCCGCAGTAACATGGATGCCGCTTCCCATCGATGTGAACAACGTCTCGCTCAGCTTTCGGCCCTGCTTTGCGGGACGAGGATCGAGCCGGCCTGACCACCCGGCAACCTTGACCCCTCCATCCGTAACGACCTTGTCCGGATCACTGTTGGCCTGTGCACCGAGCGATGCGGCGCCAAGTGAAAGCATTGCTGCAGCTGCGATTGAAACCCTCATGAATCCTCCCTCATGCGATGGTCGTGAAATGCAATGCCGGATATTAGTCGCCGGGCAGCGCTTCGCCCAGATGGCCGACGATGAATGCCGAAGCCCGCTCGAGAGCCTGCCGCGCCTCGGGGATCAAGCCGTCGAGCATCTGCCAGCCGTGAAAGACGTGAGGCCATACCTCGAGGTCGCTCTTCCCGCCGGCATCGAGGATTTTTTCATGAACGCGGCGTGAATCATC
>DASWQD010000360.1:0-5214 GCA_036398255.1 Gemmatimonadaceae bacterium
CGAGCGACTACTATCTGTCCGAGGTGCTGGGGAAATTCGGCAGCCAGCGCTCGGCGAACGAGACTACCTGGCGTGCGTTCGCCGAAGCGGCCGGGCGAATGAAGTCCGACTACTATCGCGCGCAGATGCTGAAGAGGATCCTCGGCAAGGGGCAGCTGAGCTCATCTACGGTCGGTCTGATGCTTTCGTCGGCGTCCGGGATGAAGTCCGACTATTACCTCACCGACCTGCTCAAGGAGGTCGCGTCGAAGTACGCGCTGAACGCGGACACGAGGCAGTACTATGCCGATGCGCTGCGCAGCGTCGAATCGGACTACTACCGGATGGAGCTGCTGAAGACGCTCGGCTCCAGCGATGAATGGGACGCAAAGACCAGCAGGTACGTTCTCGAGTCGGCGGCGGAGATCAAATCCGATTACTACAAATCGGAATCGTTGAAATCGCTCGCGCGCGCGAATCACGTCGACAGCTGGCCCACGTATTTCGCGGCAGCGTCGACAATCGGCTCCGATTACTACCGCAAGGAAACCCTCAAGACGGCGCTGAAGCACGAGCCGCTCACGCGCGACATCGTCGCCGGAGTGCTTGGTGTAGCTCCGCGATTCAAGTCGGACAGCGAGATGGCCGATGTGCTGTCGAGTGTCGCACGCAGCTACAAGCTGGACGACAGACTGCGCGATGCATACGAGAAGGCTGTCGACTCCATGGATTCCGATTACTACCGTGGCGCAGCGCTCTCCGCGCTGCGCCGGAGCATGGCTCGAACGAACTGACCTTTTCGCGGTGGAGGGGGCTTACGGAGCCCGCTTCACCACGCCGCACGCAATCCGTCCCCCGCTGTTGCCTGCCGGCTGCGATTTCTGATCGTCCGCACCAGCGTGAATCACTATCGCGCTGCCGTCGTCGTCGAAGAGTGACGTCGAGCCCTCGGTGAGCGAGATGCGGTCAGTCGTGAAGGACACACGGCCGCTTCCGTCTTCTCCCACTGTGAAATTCGGCGCGTCGCCGGCATGAGGCCCAGCCGCGTTGTCGAGGCCGTGCTGCCTGCCAAGCGGATTGTAGTGCGCGCCCGCTGTCGCAAACGCGGTTGTGCCAGTGCCGTCGCATTTGCCGACTGCATGGAAGTGAATCCCGTGCGGGCCGGGAGGCATTCCCGTGAACTGCATCTCGACGTGAACGATCTTATCCATGTCGTGCCACAGCTCAACAGTTGCCCTCCGGTCGCCCGCCGCGTTCGCGATTGTCGCGTACGCGGCCGCCACGCGGTTCAGGGGTGACGGCGCGGAAGCGCATGCAGCTGCGGCAGCGAAGACTACTGCGAGAGCAAAGCCAGTGATCGATCGGCGGAACATGGTCTCCTCGAAGTTGATATGACGTTGACAATATCGCACTACCGATCAAGTTGGCAGGATGACTCCATGGCGAAGCGGGAGCGCAACCGGTCCAACCCGCGTGAAGATCTGCTGTATCGCAAGCGTCGATGAAGCGTGGCTCGCAATCAATCACGGCGCGTCGGCGCTGGGGTTCGTATCGCGGATGCCGAGCGGGCCAGGTCCGATCGAGGAGAATCTGATTGCTTCGATTGTTCAGCGGATTCCCGCAGGAATCGCGACGTTCCTCCTCACGTGCGAGACAACCGCTGAACCAATCATCGCGCAGCAGCGCAGGACGCGAGTGAACACCATCCAGCTCGTCGACGCCGTGGAACCCGGAACGCATGAGGCTTTACGCGAGACACTGCCCGGCGTTTCCCTGGTGCAGGTCATACATGTGACGGATCGAAGCTCGGTCGACGAGGCCCTCGGTCTCGCGCAGAAAGTCGATGCGCTTCTACTCGACTCGGGAAATCCGTCGCTCGCGGTGAAGGAGCTCGGCGGTACCGGCCGGGTTCACGATTGGGCGTTGAGCCGCGAGATTCGGGATCGAGCACCCGTGCCCATCTATCTCGCCGGCGGCCTGAATCCCCGCAACGCCGGCGAGGCGATCACACAGGTGAAACCGTTCGCTCTCGACGTGTGCAGCGGGCTTCGCACCGAGGGAAAGCTCGACGCATCCAAAGTCGATGCGTTCATGCGCGAGGTCAGGCTGCAGTGAACTCGGCGTCGATCGAGATCTTGATCTCGTCTCCGACGACAAATCCCCCCGCTTCGAGCGCCTGATTGTACAGCAGGCCAAAATCCCGGCGGTCGAGGCGCGCCCTGGCGCTGAAGCCGATCCGCTCATTGCCCCAGGGATCACGGACCGATCCTTCGTTCGCGACATCGAGCGCGATCTCTCTGGTCACGTCACGGATTGTGATGTCTCCGATCAGCGTGAACTCGTTGCTCGTGTCGCCGACAATTCGCTTGCCGGTGAATGTGATCGCCGGCCACTTCCCGGCATCGAAGAAATCGCTCGAGCGAAGGTGCGCATCCCGCTGGGCCTGCCGGGTGTCGACGCTCTCGGTCGCGATGTTCACTTCCAGCTGGAAATTCGACGGATCGTCGAACGAGCCGGTGAGTTTCCCGGTGACGTCTGCGAACCGCCCCTTCACCGTCGCGATCATGAGGTGTTTGACGGCAAACTCGACGTTCGTGTGCGACGTGTCGAGCAGCCAGGTGGTTGCCGTGGCGGTGATTGGCTCAAGTGCGGTGGTCATTTGTCGACTCCTGGAAGGTTAATAGATGAGACATAAGGTGCTGCACTTTGCATATATGAAGCATTATTCCAAAAAAACTCAGGTGATGGCAGAGAGCGCCGACTCCAGGCCGGCAACGTCCGCGTGACCCAGCTGCTCGGATATTTCGGCTTGAACTTTGGACAGCTCTGACGCTCCTGCCGCTTGCCTTTCCTTGCCGAGGGGAGTGAGCTCTGCTCGCACACTTCTTCGATCGTCGGGATCTGCGACCCTTCGCACCAGCCCATCCGCCTCGAGACGGTCCACGAGCTGCGTAATATTGGATCTCACGCAGCTGAGACGCTCGGCAAGCTCGCTCAGAGTCAGCGGAGCGCCAGCCTCTTGCAGCCTCGACAGCGCGCTGTGCTTCGCCATCGAGAGACCCACCTCTCCCAGACGTGTCTCCAGACGGTCCTCGATGAGCTTGGCCGCATGAAGAATCGAAAAGGTGAAATGCGAGGGCCCTACGACTGCCTCTGCTCCATCAGCTTGGTTCATGTATGTATAATACAGCGGCTGTAGGTTGGAGTCAAGACCAGTGGCCTCATCGGCGCTTCCCGCCTTCGGATGCGCCTGTCACTGACCTCAGGTCCGACGTCCAGCCCGCCGGATCGTCCGGCGGAACGAACGACCAGATCTCCTCCGAGCGCCCGCGGCCGCTTCGCAAGCGGATCCGATCGCCGCTTCGCTCTACTGAGACTTCCCGCCTCGTCCTCGGCGTGATCTCGAGGCCGAGCTTTTCATTCTTGTGGACCAGAATCGAGCTCTTCGTCACGACGATCGATGAGCGACGATCCTCTCGCCTCTCGTCGCGGCCGCCGGGATCCCGCGTATAGCGGAACTCCAGATCATCAGCTTTTCGAACAATTCCTTCGGATTGAAAACGCGCCTGCTGCTCCTGCGTGAGCTCTGCGGTACCGCGATCACATGCGCCACCGAGCGCAATGAGCGACAACGACAGAAGCCAGTGACGACCGTGGGGCATCCCGGATGCTCCGGATTCAGAAGTGGAAGACGGAAGTTACCTTTGCGACGGAACTCTGCGGAATTGTGGCGACTGCAGTCCGCCGCACGAAAGAAGCAGTTGGCCCCTCGGCAACCTCCCTTTACCTCACGGAGCGGCCGCGAGGCTCGGGATTGAGCTTAGCTTCGCCGCACGAGATGTCGAGCAGCGTCCTGATGCCCACCGCTGGTAGCGCGAAGCGAATGCGTGCGGTACCCTACCGCATTGTTCCCGCGCTCTCGTCCGGACTCATGAGATCACTCTCCGACCCGCCTGCGTCGACCATTCCGGTAAGCCTGCACCTTCGTCGAGAGCGGGCCGAGCGGATCATGAACGGCCTCAGAGGCGGGATTCTGCTGCTCCTGGCGGCTGCGGCGCTCGCATACGCTCCCGCACTCGCTCCGGAGCTGGACCGGGTGAACGCACTTCTCCTGATTCCAGCGATCGCGTGGACTTTCGGCCAGTATCTCATCTGGTACCGCGAGCCGCATTTGCCAAACTGGCTGCCGCTCACCAACGCAATGCTCGATGTTACCGCAGTGACCGGAATCATCGCCGGCTACGCGATTACGGGTTCCGGCAACATGGCGCTTCGTACGCCGATTTTCATGATGTACTTCGTGGTTCTCGCTGCGCGACCGGTCGCATCGTCGGTGCGAAAGACAGCGATTGTCGCGAGTCTCGTCGTTGTCGAGTACACGGCACTCTTCGTTTTGCTCATGCTCACCGGACGTATCGACCCGATACTCAGTCCCGTCGATGCGGTTGCCCTCGGCCGGCTCTCGTACCTCGACGAGGGAGCGAAGATCCTGATTCTCGCGGTTGCAGGTGGGGTCGCAACCTATGCGACATCGTGGGTGGAGCAGCTCGTGATCGAATCGGCTACCGAGTCGGTGCAGCGCCAGAAGGTCGAGACGCAGCTTGCGCGCGCCCAGCTCGACACACTGCGGCTGCAGCTGAGTCCCCACTTTCTTTTCAATGCGCTCAACAGCGCGGTTGCGCTCATCGGCAGCAACGCGCGTGCTGCCGAAAACATGCTGGCGTCGATCAGCGAGTTCCTGCGAATGATTCTGCGGAGCTCCGCCGAGCCGAAGGTAACAGTCGCGAGGGAGCTCGCGCTGCTCCACCATTACATCGAGATTCAGCGCGTGCGCTTTGGTGACAAGCTCTCCGTGAAGTTCGAGGTCGACGACTCGCTTCCATCGGCGCTCGTTCCGAGCCTCGTTCTGCAGCCGATCGTCGAGAACGCAATCCGTCACGGAATTGGTCCGCGCTCGAGCGGAGGGATGATCCTGATTCGCATGCGATCGGACGGTGAGATGCTGCGAATAGACGTGGAAGACAACGGGGTCGGATTGACTCCACGGCGCGCTCGTGAAAAGGAGCGTGGCACCGGACTTGGCCTTTCGAATACCGCGACGCGTCTGAATCACCTTTACGGCGAGCGCTACGTTTTCGAAACGGGTGTCGGCGAGCTGGGAGGCTTCCGCGTGCACCTGTCGCTGCCGCTGGAGCTGGCGAATGAGGATGCACGTTTCGTCGAGGAAGCGGCGGA
>DASWQD010000361.1:0-2290 GCA_036398255.1 Gemmatimonadaceae bacterium
TATCCGGCATCACTGATTCCCGCGCCAGCTAATCAACGCGAAAAGCGACCGAAGAAATCGGACCAGCCTTTGGCGCTTGTGTGCCACGATCTGCTGTTGGCGGCGCGCAGGCGCTGCTCGGTCAGTCCCACGGTCCGGTAAGGTCTGGCTACAGCGCGCCCGTTCAGAATCGTCAGGCTCGAATCAATGGCAACAGGAGCGGGAATGGGCTTGCTGGACGGTCCGAAAAATTGCGCGAGTTGACGCCACATACGGGTTTCTCCTGTTGAGTGCCGATCCTTTGGCGTCGCCAGAAGCGCCCGTGCATGATTCGGTAGTGCGGCGGTCAATGGCTGCGGGCTGGTGGGAGGGTTCCGCGCCGATTGGGACGTCTCTTAATGGTACACTACTTACGACGAAACGGTGCTTTTTCGCCTGTAAAAGAACTTTTCGTATGTGTTACCGTGAAACGTCAGGGGCGCACCAATCACCCCGAGCCCGAGCGCCGAGACACCTCGATCCGTGGGGCTGTCGTATGAAGTTCTGTTCATGAAGGCGCCTTCCAGCCTTTCCGTTCTCCCACTTCTGAAGACCTTGACGGCGATGAGCAACGCTCCATCGATCTTTCCGTCCTTCAGCGTGAAAGTGCGCGCGACGCCTTCTGCAAGAGTCTCCGTGCCCGAGCCGCTCACTTGACCGTCGCGGCTGACTTGCAATATCAGCGTCGAGCCGATGTCATCCACCTCGTAGGTGCCGGTGAGCATCTCGGGATTCGTGTTGAGAACCGGCTCGCTCACGACCTTCTTGTACTTTTCATGCCTCACGCCGCGTCGCTCCTTCACGACGTGCTTGTTCTTGCTGAAAGCCGCGACGATCGCGGCGGTACGCGCGCTGATGGACCGGACTGCGGAGGGCTGCTGCCCCGCGAGTGCGCCTGCGCCCGTCAGGCCAACGAGAGAAAGAACAACAGAAGTGGATGCGAGTCGCGTCATCGGGTTGCCCGTCAAGGCGAGAGGAAATCGATCGTCTCCCCTTATCGACAGCCGCTCCGCCAAAAGCGTTCGGTCAGTAAATTCCCGGGATGAAGCCAAACCACCGGCGTCGCGCTGGCGCCACGATCTTAGGGCTAGCACTCGGCACGGCCGCCGCTTTCATCTTCGGCCCTCGGGCGGCTGGTCTCTCGCCTGCCGATTCCATCATTGCTTTCACCGACGTCACGGTTCTGCCGATGGACTCGAACCGCGAGCTGCGGAATCAGACGGTCGTTGTAAACGCGGGACGAATTTCAGCGATCGGGCCCGCCGCTCGAGTCTCCATACCGGCAGGCGCAACTCGGATCGACGGGCGCGGAAAGTTCTTGATGCCAGGGCTCTCCGAGATGCATGCGCACGTGCAGGGACCGCAGGCGCCGAACGCTGAAGAGATGAACCGCGACATCATGTTCCTCTACATCGCCAACGGAATCACGACGATCCGCGCGATGCTCGGCGCACCGAATCAGCTCGTCCTGAGAGATCAGCTGAAACGCGGAGACGTGCTCGGTCCGACGATGTATGTCGCGGCGCCGTCGCTGAACGGAAACTCAGCTCCCGATCCACAGACAGCGGCACGCCTGGTGAGAAGTCACAAGGAAGCGGGTTACGACCTGCTCAAGCTCCATCCCGGCCTCAATCGCCCGTCGTATGACGCGATAGTCAAGACGGCCAGAGAGGTAGGGATCACGTGGGCCGGTCACGTCTCCGCACAGGTGGGAGTGGAGCACGCACTCGCGACGAATCAGTCGACCATCGACCATCTCGATGGATACATCGAAGCGGCGTCCTCGCCGCCAATTCGCAGCGCAATGATGAACCAGCCAGCGTCAGTGAATCCCGGAGAGCTCTATCGGTCAGTGACCGAAGAGCGCCTGAGAGAGCTCGCTCGGCGAACCAGGGCAGCGGGAACGTGGAACGTTCCCACGGTGTTCCTCTGGGAAAGTTTTTTTCTTCCGGAATCGCCCGAGGAGTGGGCGAAGCGCGACGAAATGAAGTATGCGCCGCGCCAGTGGGTAGCGAGCTGGACCAACCAGAAGAAACAGCGCGCATCGATGGATGCGCAGAATGGATTGAGCCCGGCTGATGCCGCGCTCCACATCTCACTGCGAAGAAAAATGCTGAAATCGCTCGCCGACGAAGGCGCGCCGCTTCTCATGGGCACGGACTCGCCGCAGATGTTCAACGTTCCCGGATTCGCGCTTCATCGCGAAGTCCGGGTGATGCGGGACGCGGGGCTGACGCCGTTTCAGATACTCGCGAGCGGGACGCGGAACGTC
>DASWQD010000362.1:0-7134 GCA_036398255.1 Gemmatimonadaceae bacterium
TCTCTCCTTCCAATAAGAACGAGTGGGGTCGTCGTAATGCTGGCACCAGCTGATGCGGTTGGTGGATTGCCTTGCGTGCCTCCGATCAGCACGAGTGACGACGTTGTCACTGTCGCTCCGCCTGTCGCGGCAGACACTGCAGGCGATCCTGCAGCGCCGCCGATCAATACCAGGCTCGGAGTCGTGATCGTCTCGGCGTGTGGGATAGACGCAGGCGCCGGTGCAGGAGCGGGTTGCGCAGGAGGCGGATTGGGATTGGGCTTCGATGCCGGATCGCGCGGCGGGATCACCTGACCTGTTCCGGGAATTGGTAGCCTGGCGGGAAGCGTCATCGTGCCGACGACCGCGGCTGCACTGCTGCGTGTGTTGTCAGCCGCTGCGATCTCCTTCATTCCCACCGCGAAGGCAGACGCGGTGAACGATGTTGCCGATCCGTCGCCTTTGTAGGGTGCAGCGACCGTTTCGGCGCTGCCCGGTTTCATCGCGACGTCCTTCGAGAAGAACGGCTTCTCGCCTCGGACTGCGATCGTCACGCGCACCGTGATCGTGGGAGCGGGAGCTGATTTGTCGGCTGTCGGATCCTTGCGCGTCACCCGTGCTTCGACCATTCCGTTGGAGTATTTCGGAGTCGAGACGCCGATGTCTACGGCGGTTTGCGCGTTCTGCGCAGATGCAGCCGATGCTGTGATCAGTATCAGCAGCGGAAGGGGAAGGGTGAGCGTGCGCACGGTATCCTCCTATGCGGCTCCGTCGAGGATAGCATGCGACAGTTTGGCCGGCTGGTCAAGCGATGAGCGCGCTCAACTCCTCACGCAGTGTTTTGGCGACACTGACCCAGTCATATCGCTCGCGGGCCACACGGGCGAGTGAGCGCTTGTGCGACGTTCCCAGATCGAGCGCGCGAGGCACGTTCACGACGAGGTCATGCACCGTATTGTCGAGTGAGAGCTTCATGGTTGCTCCAACCTCGGCCGGCAATCCCTCTGATACCGAGTCGATGCTCGCTGCCATTCCGCCAAAGTACGTTCCAAGAGGGAAGCAGCCTGATGCGAGTGCCTCGAGAAATACGAGTGGGCCTGCTTCGCGGACCATCGAGGGAAACACGCCGACATCCGCGCAGGGGAAGAGGAATCGAAGCTCCCTGTGCGTCAGGTATCCAGTGAAGATGACGGTGTGTGGTTGGAGCAGCCGTCGAGCGGTTTCGAAGTAATGCTCCTCTTCACCACTTTGACGCAGACCGTCGAAGAAACGCGCCATTTCGACGAGATCTTCACCGGCGGCCTCTCCTTCCGGCGAACCCTCGAGCCAGCGACCCCACGCGACGATGTTTCGCACGAGGTCTCTGTCGCCGGACTGGAGTCCCTCGATGAGCGCTTCCATCGGTTCTCTCAGAGGACCGTGGCCGACGACTATCAGGCGCAGCTCGGGTCGCTGCTCGAGGATGAGAGGCAGCGCAGCAATTACGCCCTGAATTCCCTTCGGCGAAATGATCCGGCCGGTGAAGAGGAGCACCGGGTCATGCGTCCAATCGATGGTGCGAAGCTTCTCTTCGACGTCGGCATCTGGTGACTTTCCATCGTAGCGGGCGTTGTCGTCGATGAGCGACTTGAGCTCGCTCTTGTCGAGCGCGCCCGATAGTGACCGATGCAGTGCGAGCGACTGTTCCGGAGTCTTTCCGCGCGGAACGCCGACGAGCGCCTCGCTGAGCCGAGTGATGTTTGCGGGCCTTTCATTCACGGTGACCGGCTCGAACCGGGATGAATCCACGCCCAGGTGAAGCTCCGTGAACTTCGACTCGACTGCGGGAATGTCGGCGAAGACCTTCGATACCCGCTCTCGCATCTCGTCACCGATGACGAAGATTCTCCTTGCATCAGAGAGTGCTGAGGATGCATAGCGCCTGAACCGTTCGTCCTTCTTGACTGCGTACTCGATATCGCTTCCGTGGGGCATGACCGCATACGGAACCCCCGTCTCGCGGCTCACGCGCTGCGCGACGACGGGCATCAGCACGGCGTGGTTGGCGTGGATCGCGGAGACGTCGTGCTCGCGCACAACGCGACGCACGACTTCAACGTTGCGAGCGATGTAGAGCTCGATCTCGTCATCGGGCAGCTCGATCATCGGCACGACGTGATCGAATTCCTCGTACTTGTCCTTCACGAATACCGGCAGTGTGTCGCCGATCTCAGGCTGGTGAAGAATACATTTGCCGGGGTAAGGCGTGTCGCGCTGAAGCCTGGTCTCGACTTCGCCGGCAAGTGTGTGCCTGTATGCCTCCGCGATGGCTTCGTAGCGATCGGGGTGATTCTCCTGACAGACCAGGTGCACTGTTTCGCCGCTCTTCGCGAGCGCGGTGATTATCGAGCGCGTCCACAGGTTGCTGCCGGATCCTTCGAGGAGCCAGCCGTGAAGGAGGCAGATCATGATGAAAAGCTCGGGATCACACCCCGATAGCTCAGCGCTTTTGGAGCGCAGCCAGTCGTGCGCGCACCGCTGCGACTTTCGGCTGAAGCTCCGGATCCGCGTTCTTCCAGAGCTCGACGAACATCTCGTAGTGTTTTTTCGCCCGGGTCAAATCACCCTTTGCGTCGTGGAGCTCGCCAAGCCGGTGATGCGCCCGCGCGAAAAAAAATTCATCCTGCTCTGTGAACGGCGAAGGAGTCGTGACATAGGCTGTGTACGCGGCAATCGCTGAATCACGCATGCCAGCAGCATCGAAGGCGCGAGAAAGCAGGTAGTAAGTACAGCCGAGGCATGAGTCGCGTGGACCGTCGGCCTGGCGATCACCGAGGCGGAATTCGCGAATCGCGTCCAGAGGACGACCTTCCGCGAGCGCAATCTCTCCGAGTGCAAGGTGATATACCGGCTCGTTGCGACGGCGATATGCAGAGTCCTCGGAATTGTACTCGGCAAGGACCTGTCGCGCGCGATCGGGCCGGTCTCCAAGAGAATAAACTATGACCAAATCAAAGTACCCGCGCTGCTGGATCGGCAGCGAACGCAGTGGACTCCTGGCCAGTGCTGCATCGAGCCGTTTGACACCGCGATCACGCTGCTCGAGGTAGCGGATGTCGACCCACGAGCTGTCCAGTGCCCGCCGCAATGACGGGGCAGGGCTTCCGCGTGCTTCGTCTATGGAATTCGCTTCCTGGTCCAGACGGAGACCCTCCCGGATCCGTCCGTGAATCCATGCGAGGTCCCGCAAACCGTAAGCGGCGTTGGAGCGATTTGTCTGGTCTGGATCGTTCGCCTTGAACCATTCGAGCCGTTTTTGCAGCGAATCGAACTGGCGCCGGCCAGTGAGGACGAAGAATTCGATAGCACGAATATTCGAGTTCTGCGGAAACTGCCGGCGTCCAAGGACGGCCGTCGAATCTGCCGACGCGAATTTACCCTGTCTGACCTGCGCATCGACCAGGTTGAGGAACAGGGTCGACCGCGCAATTCCCGCATCGATCGCGCGCCGCAGGATGGATTCGGCCCGCGCGAATTCGCGGCGTTCGATCAGGTGGATTGCAAGATTGTTGATAGCGGCATAATTGAGCGAGTCGATCTCGAGCAATGCTTCGTACGCCTCGACACTCAGCTTTCTGTCCGCATGCGCGCCCGAGCTGTAGTAGCTGCCCGTGGTCAGGAGTCTCTCGGCATCGGTCATGCGGGCCCGATGCCTGAACGCAGCTTCGAGCGCGGAATCTCTGCTCGTGCGAGGCATGCCGGCATTCCCGAGAGCTACACCGAGTTTCCGGTACGCCATGCCGAATGCCGTGTCGATTGCGACGGCCTCGCGGAAGAACGTAACCGCTTTTGCGTGGTCACCTTCGACGTCGAACGCACGAACGCCGTCCGCATACTTGCGCAACGCTTCCAGCGAAGCCGTCGTGACACGCTCGAGCGGCGGATTGGCGCGGACCTTCTTCAGCGATTCACCGATCTTCCCGCGGAGATTGCCGGAGAGCCTGTCGAGAGTGGGAAGCAGCTCACTCGGCCCGTCGATGGTCTCGCGGAAGGAAGCCAATCCGTCTCCCGTCGCCGCGTCCACGAGTCTCACCGTGACGACATATCCTCCGGCCAGCGGTGTAACGCTCCCATCGACGATTCCCTTGATGCCCTCTCGTGCCGCGATTTCTCGTGCTACTACGAGGTCGACCGGCGAATTACGATCCCGCCGCATTCTCTCGAGCGCTGCCGCGACAGCACTCGGCGGAACGACCTTCACCACTGAAGACTGTCCGAGGTCAGTGCGAATTGCTTCGGTGACGATTGCGCTCAGGGATGAGTCGGCACCGCCGCCGCGGAAATCAGTGACGAGCAGCTGGTCTTTTTCAGTGATGCGACCGGAGGCAAGCAGGGAACCGACCGGCCCGATGCCTGTCGCGCGCATGATCATGAATGCGGCAACAAGTACGGCGAACCCGCCAAGCGCGACCGCGCCGCCGGTGAACGTTCTGCGCCAGCTCACCCACGGGCTCGCCTTCACTGCGATCCTCGTCATCGTGGACTGTCGCGTCGGCGAGCCGTGCGGTGTGAGCTCGGCCTGAGTCAGCGCGCGGTGCGTGCCGCGGTGAACGAATGCAGTGAACAGAATCACCGGGAGGCCGAGCGCCATTACGATGAGCGCGCCGGGGAATACCCAGTCGGGGAGTCCCAATGCGATCACTGCTGCGCGGGCGACAATTGCAACGGCGATGACTGCCACAGCGTACATGCCGAGTACGGTGGCGAGCCGGCGCTGTCCACCGAGCAGGATGGCGGGCATCGCGGGATACCCACCGCCACTGGTAACCGTCTCGAGGACCTTCACGAGCTCGATCGCCGACTGCGGCCGCCCGTCCGGCTCCTTCTCCAGGCAGCGCATGACGAGCTCGGCGAGGAGCGGAGGCACGTCGGCGCGAACCGTCTCGATTGCATCGGGGCGCTCGCCCATGTGTGCAGCGAGAAGCTTCTGCGGAGTGCGGCCGTGGAATGGAGGGTGGCCCGCGAGCATCTCGTACGACATCACGCCGAAGGCATAGATGTCAGCGCGATGGTCGGTGCCGGGATCAGCGGCGGCCTGCTCGGGGGCCATGTATGCAGGTGTGCCGAGCGATGTGCCAACTTGAGTCAGCGTGCCGCCGGGTGCCTGCGCTTTCGATGCGGAGAGTGCCTTGGCGACGCCGAAGTCGGTGACGACTGCCGATCCACCTGTGAGCAGTACGTTGTCGGGCTTGATGTCGCGGTGAACCACGCCCTGATCGTGAGCGTACGCGAGCGCCTTGGCGACGTCGCGCATGACTCCGATTGTATCGGTGATTGTGAGGGCGCCTGACCGGAAGATGCGATCGCGGAGCGAATGTCCTTCGACGAAGGGCATCGTGAAATACGGAAGCCCATCGATCTCGCCGGCCGCGTGAACCGGTACGATGTGCGGGTGCTGGAGCCGCGCGGCGAGTGCAATCTCGCGCTTGAAGCGATCGACGCTCAGGCCTTCCGTCATTTCCGGAGGGAGGACCTTGATCACGACCTTGCGTCCGAACGCCGATTCGGTGGCGACGAACACTCGGGACATTCCACCGCCGCCGAGCTCGCGGTCGATTTCGTACGTGCTGCCCAAGGCGGCCTGGAGCTGATCGCGAAGCGGGTTCGTCACGCCACCAAATTACCGGCCCGACCCTGTCTGCGCGATCAGAGTTCCGTCTTTTTCGGGGGCGACATTCCAAGCCTGGTGAGCAGAGCCGCATAGCGCGGGTCTCCACTGATTCGATTCAGCCCTCGCAGGGAGATGAGCACGGGCACTCCCCAGTCTTCAACTCGATCGAACCACGCGAAGGCGGAGTCGGCCTGGCCCTCAGCGGCGAAGAACAATCCGCGATAAGCCGCGTAATGCGGATTCGCCGGATCGGCGCGCTCCATTGTCGCTCGCGCATCCGCGTTTTTTCCCATCACGCGATACACTCCCGCAAGTGAGCTCACTGCGCGAGGATGGCCGGGAAGGATCTCGATCGCACGCCGTGCAAACCTGAGAGCGTCCTCATGGCGGCCCTGCTGCGCATAGACTGATGCCATGTTCGTCAGAAGCCACGGGTTGCGCCGAACCCAGCTCGAGTCGGGCTCTTCACCGACGACCTTCCGGTAATGCCGGAACGCTGCATCGTGCTGCCCCGCGCCGGCGAGAAACGTCGCGTAGTTGTTCTGTATCTGAAGTGACAACGGCTCGAGCTCCGCGGCTTTGCCGGTTTCCGCGACCGACCCCGGAATGTCGCCCGTGATGCGGAGAAGAATCCCGTACCATTGATGTCCCGTCGCGTAACCGGGATCGAGCGCAAGAGCCTTCTGAAATGCTGTTGCAGCAGTCTTGAAGTCACGCTCCCACGTGAGCTCCATGCCGAGCGCTGCGTATGGTGCAGCCTGAGTGCTGTCCAGTGAGATGGCGCGCTGGGCGGCTGCCTTTGCTTTCGGATACATCGCCTCACCCGGGCGATAACCCGAATAGCCAATCATTACGTACGCGTTTGCGAGTCCGGCCTGCGCCTCGGCGTACGAGGGATCCAGCTCGGCAGCCCTGCGGAAGTATACGACTGCAGTATCGAGAGCACTTCTCGACCGGTCCTCCCACGCAGTCAATCCCCGGAGATAAGCCGCGTGTGCTTCGCGGCTTCGGGGCTCAGCGCCCGCACGCCCGGAAGTGACGGGCTTTGCAGTAACGATGGAGAATGCGGCCACTGCTATCACCGCGACGAGAGCGCCGAGCGCAATCCGTGCCGTCAGGGGGCGAGGTGGAATACCGGGAATTTGCGGAACGCCTTCAGTCGCTCCACTGACAGGCGGTGCCTGCACGCTCGCGAGCGAAGACACCGGCCGTGAGATCGATGCAATCAGCTGCTCGATTCGCGGATCCGGCTCGACTCCGAGCTCGCGCCTGACGAGATCCTGGTAACCACGTGCGTGTTGAACTGCGGCAGGGTTGTCGCCGCCGGCGGCGAGCTCCGTCATGAGGGCCAGTGCAAATGCCGACGAGAGGGGATCGGATGCAGCGAGCTTTCTTCGCCATCCGATTGCTCCTGCGCGATCTCCCACGGATGCCGCGCGAAGTGCAAGAGTCTCCAGGGCTTTCCGGTACGATTGCTCGAGGCGAGCTGCTTCAGAGTCGATGAA
>DASWQD010000363.1:0-20084 GCA_036398255.1 Gemmatimonadaceae bacterium
TTGCGCTTGCAAATGCGTACTGGCTCAGCGGCCGCGGTCCGGAAGCCGTTGGCGATCTCGCTTCGCGCGCAATCGCCGCCGATCCCGAGAACAGGGCAGGGTGGCATCTATGGGCGCTGTCTGAATCAGACCCGCGCCAGCGGCTCAGCAGATGGCAGCAGGTGTCGGAAAGGTTTCCGAAGGATGACCTCGCCCGCGCCAATGTCGCCGACAATGCCGCTGCGGTTGCCGGCGCCGAACATGATTACGACGCACTCGATCTCGCGATCGTAACGTACGAGCAGCTTTTGAGCACCGCGACGGAGAAGGATCAGCGCGATGCCCTCGACGGCGCGCTCCGAAGCCTTCGAGGGTGGAAATTTTGAGTCACGATCACAGCGGCACGGGCTCGCTCGACGAGTTCCGCAAGTTCCGCGAGCGCATGAACGCCGAGATACTCGGCGAGAACAACCTCGTGATCAACCGGTTCTTCGCGCTCGATACGCGCACCTACGAGGCCGGAGCTCTCGACGTCAAGACGAAGGAGCTGCTCGGCCTCGTTGCGTCGCTCGTGCTGAGGTGCGACGACTGCGTGACATACCATCTCGTGCGATGCGCGGAAGAGGGAGTTACGAGGTCCGAGATATTCGAATCCTTGTCAGTCGGGCTCGTCGTTGGCGGATCAATCGTGATTCCGCACATGAGGCGAGCGGTAGACAGATGGAATGAGCTGGAAGGGAAGAGAAAATAACGCGTCTTTCCGCGTCTATCGTCTAGCCACCGTGTTGGGATCCCCGTCCGACACGTATCGTGACTGCTTCTTGTCGAGCTGGTCCAGGGTCATCTCGAGCTGATTCCCGAAGATCTCGATTCTCTTGATGCTCGACGGGTTGAACGCCGGATCATGCGGGCTCACGGTCGGTCCGCCTGACACCTCGAGTATCGCCTCGTTGTTGTAGCGCACGACCTTGCCCGTCTTCGGATCAGTCCATGATCCGGACTTTGCGAGCGAACGATTCTTCGGCCACACGCCGAGCGGCAGGGCGAATGTGCGGACCTTGTATCCCGGAAGCGCCGAGTCGATTGCCAGCTGGCCGCGCGCGATCTGCTCCTGAACGACCGCGTCGGAATATTTGGCGAGGTTGGCGTGCCAGAGAGTGTGGTTGCAGAGCTCGAATCCCTGCTCCTTTAGCCACTGAACTTTCTTGTAGCGCCAGTCGCTCTTCTGTCCTTCGATTCCCTTGTCGCCGAAGAAAGACCGGCCCGCCGCGGCGCCCGAGAGCATGCAGAACACCGCATTGTTCGACCAGTCGGGATGGCTTTTCCGGAAGTTCATCCAGATTCCGATACCGCTAGTCGGGTCGATCTCGAGCTGCCCGTTCTTCTCGATGTAGCGGAACTGGCTGGGGCTGGCATCGTCGAAAACGAACACCACGGGTGACAGGCCTCGCGGCAGGTCGATCTTCCGGTCCAGAAGCTGCGAGATGCTCACCGGGCGATAGCCCCTGTCGTAGATGAGCTTGAGGTCGCGGGCGAAACGGCTGCGCTCGCGGGCATAACGCCCGTCGGCTGTGTCGATCAGGTGATACTCCACAACAGGGATCTTTCCCAGCTCGTTTGGAATCCGGGCCGAGTCCGCAGCCGTAGTGATGGAAGCCGCAGTGGCCGGTGTGGTGCCGGCTGCCGCCGGCGGTGTATTAGATGCCGGGGCCGAATTGTCGGCTCCGGCAGCGGAAGTGTCGGCGGTGCTGTCGGGCTTCGCGGAGCAGGCGTAGGAGGCGACGGCGAACAGGAATGCGAATGATATGCGATTGAACATTGAGCGGGTGAAGCGGTGGTGGAGTGATGAAAAACATCGCGACCTGACAATAAAATCAGGCCTCGCAATAAGCATTCTAGCCGTTCTCGTCCTGAATGTGTGGCTGGCCACGTGCGGATTCGATTCATGTCCGACCCCGCGCCAGATCCAGTCGTATCAGCCTGATGAAGGTGGGCGCATCTACGATCGCAACGGCCGGCTCATGGGCAGGCTGGAGATTGTGCGTCGCCTCAATGTACCGATCTCGCAGGTGCCGGTGCATGTGCGCCAGGCATTCATTGCGACCGAGGACCGGAGATTCTACCGCCACCACGGAATCGACTGGCGCGGGTTCGTGCGCGCCGCTGTCAAAAACGTGCGGTCCGGCGGTGTCCGTCAGGGCTTCAGCACCATCACCATGCAGGCGGCGCAGAACAGCTTCGTGGTCAAGAAGTACCCGAACCGGTCGCTGCGGCAGAAGCTGATCGAGCTGCGCGTTGCGCGCCTCATGGAGCGGTCGCTCAGCAAGGATCAGATCCTGCAGCTCTACGTGAACGCGATCTACATGGGTAACGGCGTCTACGGCGTCGAGGCAGCGAGCCGCGATCTCTTCGGCAAGAGCGTCGGGAAAGTCACGCTGACAGAAGCGGCGATGCTCGCCGCGCTCCCGAAAGCGCCGTCGTATTACACACCTCGACGCAATCCCAGCCGCGCGCTCGCCCGCCGCAACCTCGTACTCGGCCTGATGGTCGAGGCCGGTTACGTATCGGCGAACAGGCTTCCCGGATTGAAGGCGACCCGGCTGCGTATTGCGAAGGATGAATGGCGTCCCGACACACGAAACGATTCGTATGCGCTCGACGCTGTGCGCGCGTTCGCGGATTCGGTCCTGATCGGGCGCGAAGAGGATGACGATCGCGATCTCACCATCTACACAACGCTGGACATCGGAGCGCAGAAGGCTGCTGATCGCGCTGTTGCCCGTCGTGCCGCGGCGATCCAGAGCGAATCGAACGGATACTGGAACGGATCACGACACCAGGTTCAGGGTGCGATGATCGCGCTCGATCCGCGCAACGGAGACATTCGCGCAATCACCGGCGGCAGGAAATACGAGCGCGGCAATTACAATCGCGCGATCCAGGCGAAACGGCAGCCGGGGTCCGCATTCAAGCCGTTCGTCTACATCTCGGCGCTTGCTGCCGGCTATTCACCGGCGTCCGATGTTCGCGACGATCCGGTGGAGGTAATCCAGGGCCGAACCGTGTGGACCCCGGCGAATTACAACGACGACTACCTGGGACTGATCACGTTCCGCCGCGCGCTCATGCGGTCGTCGAATGCCGCTGCAGTGCGCGTGAGCCAGCTCGTCGGATTGAGACCCATCATCGAGAATGCGCACCGCATGGGAATTCAGAGCCAGATTCCCAACTATCCAGCAGTCGCGCTCGGCGCCCTAGACGTCACACCGATCGAGCTCGTGCGCGCCTACGCGCCGTTTGCGAATGGCGGATTCAGAGTCAGGCCGCGTCTCGTGAAGCGAATCGAGTCACGAGACGGCGACGTTCTGTGGAGCGGCGAAAGCGCTCCGCTCGAGCGCGTCATCGATCCACGCGATGCGTACCAGATGACATCGATGCTGCGGGCAGTAGTGGATTATGGAACCGGACGTCCGATCCGGGACTGGGGCGCGCGCGGGATGATTGCGGGCAAGACGGGAACGACGAACAACGGCACCGATGTGTGGTTCGTGGGCTACACACCTAACCTCGTCGCGGCGGTGTGGTTCGGGTACGACGACCCTCACTCGCTCAGCTACGATGCGTCAGGAGGAAGACTCGCCGCACCGGCGTGGGCGGAGTTCTATACGCAGGGGTGGAAGGAGATCGTGACCCAGGGTGCGTGGGAACCGCCGCCGGGACTCGATGAGGCAGTGATGATCGACCCGACAACCGGATGGATCGCCGGCGACTGGTGTCCCGCGAGGAAGCTCGAATACTTCAAGCCGGGAACCGGTCCGCGCACCGAGTGCATGGAGCATGGCTACGAGGAACCCATCTGGGCGTCGGAGCAACCGGAATGGGAGCGGCAGGTCGAAAAACGTGCGGACGACCTGGGGAAGAAGATCGGAAAAGCGCTGGGAAGAATCTTCAGGTTCTAGTGCAGCAGTTAGGGGGGCGTAACTCAGCACACCCCATAACCGCTACACCAGCCCCAGCCAGTCTCCCTGTTTAATGGCAAACCCCGGAAAAATTGCTTCGACCTTTGTCGCGCCAAGGTGGCCCGCCGTCACTTCTGAAAAGACAGAGCGAAAATCAGTCGTGAGCGCGAGGTCGCGGCCTTCGTAAAGCTGTTCCGTCTCCAGGCCCGGCCATTTTCCATGGACCTTTCCACCCTTTACGTCACCGCCGATGACGAACAGCGCGCCCGCGTGGCCGTGATCGGTTCCGCGATTTCCATTTTCCCGCGCCATCCGCCCGAACTCTGACATCGTGAGAATGAGCACGTCGTCCATTCGGTCACCGAGGTCCGTGACGAGCGCGGCGACGGACCTCGAGAAATCATCGAGGCGCGCCGCAAGCTGTCCGGTTGCGCCGCCCTGATTCACGTGAGTGTCCCAGCCGCCGACGTCAGCGAACGCTATCTCGAGACCGACATCAGCTTTCACCAGCTGCGCGATCTGAAGCAGACGCTGTCCGAACTGCGACCGCGGATACTCGGCGCCGTTGCGCGGTGCGTATTTCTGCGGATTCGCCGCCTTGAGCATCTTCACCGCTTCGAACATTTCCGCACCGGTGCCGTGAACCAGATCGGCGGAACCTGTGCGATAAAGGGCTTCGAGTCGCTCGGCCTGTGAGCCCGATGCTCGCACGGTGAACTCGTTGAGACCGTTCATCGCGACCACTTCGCTCGGGCCTTCCATGATTCGCGGTGTCTGCTGCGTGAGCGACACAGCGCGGAAAGGGCTGGCCTTGCATTCGTCGCACGTGCCGCGAACGGCGAGATAGCGGTTGAGCCAGCCATCCCGCGTACCTTTCACGTCAGGGGTGCCTGTCTCCATGTAATCCTGGGCATCGAAGTGCGAGCGCGTTGCGCTCGGGCTTCCGACGGCATGCACCGGCGCAAGAATGCCGCGGTCATACAGTGGCTTGAATGAAGCGAGAGACGGATGCAGCCCGAAGAATCCGTCGAGATCGATCGCGGCATTTTCCGAGATCGTACGCGAAAGACCGGATGGCCGCGGAATCGCAATCGACGGCCGGAGTCCGTAATAGGACTTGTCACCGTGCGGTACGACCATGTTGAGTGCGTCCGCCGCACCGCGCTGAAAGAGGCAGATGAGCGTTTTGCCCTTCGGCGCGCGCATCAGCTGTGCGCCGAACGCGGTGCGGCGGAGAAAGCTTGGACTGAGTCCGAGTGTGACCAGCGCGATCGCGCCCGATTTTACGAATGCTCTGCGTTGCATGCGTGTCCTCAGCGCCTCTGGAACTCGGGCGACCCGAGCGCGAGGCCGACTACCAGGGCAATGCCTGTCAGCTGCACCGCGCCGCTCTGTCTTCCAAACGGATTTGCACGCTGGCGCATCTGCCTGTTCATCGGCTCGTCGGCATCCGGCTCCGGAGCCATTGCCTCGGGAGCTTCCTTCGCATTGGCGAGAAGAGGATTTTCTCCCGACATGAGCACTGCGCGGGTGTCGGGCGAAGCCGATCCGTTGAGTAGCGCTGACACTACCGCATCGACCTGCTTCTGCCGCGATGCGCTGCCCAGGCTGTCGATACCCGGAATCGCGCGAATGCTCGCACCTGGAATCCGGTTCGCCGCCGCGGCGATCCCGAAATTGATTCGATTGAGAATCGCCCCTGTGTTCATCCAGGCCTCTCCGGTCTCCGGCCATCCGTTGGGAGCCTGATGTCCGTAGATCGGCTGGCCGAGATACGCGACTGCCTGTGCGGTTCGAGGCGTGCTGTCGGGCTGTGCGTTCATCGCGCGCATGGCGCTCACGACTACCTCGAAAGGTGATTTCACCTTCGATCGAAATGCTTTCTGCGAGTAGAACTCGTTCGACGTGATGATGGACCGAACAACTTCGCGAAGGTCACCGTCGGTACGCGTGAACACTGCAGCGGCCCTGTCGATCACCGCCTGCGGCGGCTTGTCGGAGATGAACCGGCGGGCGAGTTTCGTCGCGACGTGATTCGCCGTCGACGGGTGTCGCGCGACGATATCGAGAACATTCTCGCCGTCCTCGATTCCCCGATCGGCCTTGAGCCTGTGGCCGAGCACGATCTTCTCGCCGGAGTCGTGCATCTCGGGTCGGAAGATGAATCCGCCTCCCGCGGCTGCCGGCCTGATCGTCCACCCGGTGAACGCGCGCGCCACGTTGATCACGTCCTGCTGCGTGTACCCGCCGTCGACACCAAGCGTGTGCAGCTCCAGCAGCTCGCGTCCGTAATTCTCGTTCAGCCCGCCGTTTCTCAGCTGGTTCAGGCGCTGGCGCATTTCCGGATCTGCCTGGCGCCTCTGTCCCATCTGGCGCCGTCCGGGACCCCTCATGCGCTCGACAGATGCGAGACGCGGGCGCGAAGTGTCGGCAATGCTGCGTGCATTGTCGAGATAGAACAGCATCGCGGGACTCTTCGCGACGCTCTCGAGCAGGTCGCGGAACTTGCCGAAGACGCGCGGGCGAATGATCTCGCGCTCGTATTCGGCGAGATAGAACGCCTGCGGCGGGCCCTTCTGTCCGTAAATGTTGAAGTGATTGAGCCAGAAATCGGTCATCACTTCCTCGAGCTGCCTGTTGCTTGCGACTGCGCGTGCCACTCGCGAGGACTGCAGCTCTCCCATCACGCGCCTCCGTTTCAGCGCGATCTGCTGCACCTCGATGTTGTCCTGTTGCGATGGGCGGGAAGCGGTGTCCCCGGCCTCACGGCGCGCGACACGTCGGTCGCGCTGGGCCTCGTTGTACTCGCGGAGCAGAACGTTCTGATCCTGCCTGAGGATGCTGTAGCGCGCAACGAACTTTTCGAGAGACGAGTTATCGATGCGCTCCGGGTGCAGCTGCTGCTCGATCCATTTGTCGAGTCCCGTAGAGCGGACCTGCTGGATGTCTCCCGGCCGCCCCCCGAAGGTGAGGCGATTGAGCGCGTGAATGATCTGTTGGTCAGCGGCGAGCTCGCGGTGATCGAGAGGCACCTGCGCGGGAAGCGATGCGGGGCCGAGCGCAGCGGCCAGGAGGATGCCATTGAGTCGCGTGCGGAGCATTTGTGGGGTAGACGATCTGAAACTTCCCATGTTAAGGCGGCAGGGATAGCGATCTGACGGATTCGGCGGATTCTGCGGATTCGTACTGGAGCGATCAAGCGGTCTTGAGCGCGGAGCCTTAATGACTGCCGGCTGCACCCCGGGACCACGCAGTTGATCCGTTCAATCCGTCAGATCGCCTTACCAAGACTCTAGCCATGCCGCTGGGACGGTCAGGCAAGGGTTTCGAGGTACTTCCCGAGATCCGCTTTCGGCCTGGGGTACGACAGCTCGAGTCCCTCGAGGGTCTCGACAATCCGTTTCGCGATCAGGTAGTTCCTCGCCTTGTTGCTGTCCGCGGGCACGACGTACCAGGGTGCCCATTCCGTGCTGCATTTCAGCAGCGCATCCCGATAAGCATCCGTGTACTCGTCCCACTTTGCCCGCTCATCCAGGTCGCCGGCGTTGAACTTCCAGTTCTTCGTTTCGTCATCCACACGCTCGCGGAGCCTCTCCTTCTGCTCATCCTGTGAAACGTGCAGGAAGAACTTCAGAATCACGGTTCCGTTCTCGCTCAGCATCTTCTCGAAGTTGTTGATCTGCTCGTAGCGCTTGGACCACACGCTCTCTGGAACCAGCTCGTTCACTCTCACCACGAGCACATCCTCGTAGTGCGAGCGGTTGAAAATCCCCATCATTCCCTTCTCGGGCATCACCTGGTGAATGCGCCAGAGGAAATCGTGGGCAAGCTCCACAGGCGTCGGCGCCTTGAAAGACTGGATTCGAACACCCGATGGATTGCAAGCACCGATGACAGTTCGCACCACGCCATCCTTGCCCGACGCGTCCCTCCCCTGAAGCACGATCAGCAACGCGCGCTTGCCGTCCGCATAGAAAACGTTCTGAAGCTCGCCCAGCTTTTCGAGCTGGCGATCCAGTTTCGCCCTGAGCTCATCGCCTTTCGGAAGCGACTTCGGGGCAGCTGCGTCCTTGTCGCTCAGCTCGAGCGGATCGTTCTCAGTCACTGGTTCGAGCAGCATCGGGAAATCCGTCAAAGGTCGCGGCGCGAGATTATCTGTGAGACGCCGTCGCGATAATAATCGTCGATTCTCGTCTCTTCGAAGAATCCGTAGGAGAGAAGAAGTGCCCGGTAGCGTACGAGGTATGGATCGGCAGGCATCTCGGCGAAAATCACGCGCATTCTTCTCGATGCAAGATCCGCAGTAGCGTACTCGAGAATCTTGAGCCCGATGCCGGCGCGGCGCGAGCGCGGCGCGACGAGAATCGCGTGGATCATGCCCGAGCCGATTGTCCCAGCCACGATCCCGTACACTCCGAAGCCCACGATCTCACCTTCGCGAGCGGCAACGCACGCCATCAGCTCGGCCTTCGGCTTTCTGATCGCCTCAGTCAGCTGTTCGGCGGTCCGCTCCATCCATGGATTCTTGGGAAGCTCCCATTCAAGCAGCGCAATCGCCGCGGCGAGATCTGGTTCGCGCGCCGCGCGAACTTCGAGTCGCTTGAGGGCGGGAGCGAGCACAGGGAGCCACTACCTATATATGTAGTGACCTGCCAAGCACGCCGAGCGCGGCTTCCTTCACCGCTTCGGAGAGAGTCGGGTGCGAATGCACGGTGATGCCGATGTCCTCCGACGATCCGCGATACTCGAACGCCAGAACGACTTCCTGGATGAGATCCGACGCATTGGCGCCGATGATGTGGCAGCCGAGCAGCTCGTCGGTCTTCGCATCCGCGATGAATTTCACGAAACCGGTCGTCTCGGCCATGGTGCGGGCGCGGCCGTTCGCCGAAAACGGGAACTTGCCTGTCTTGTATTCGCGCCCGGAAGCTTTCACCTCATGTTCCGCCAGCCCGACGCTCGCGATCTCCGGCCATGTGTACACCACCGACGGCATCGACTTGTAATCCATGTGCGCGTGATGCCCGGCGATCACCTCGGCGGCGATGACGCCTTCTTCTTCGGCCTTGTGCGCGAGCAGCTTGCCTCCGACTGCGTCGCCGATCGCGTAGACGTTGGGAAGATTGGTGCGCATCTCCGCGTCGACTGCAATCTCGCCCCGCTTGCCGAGCGTGAGCCCGAGCGCTGATGCGTCGATTCCTGTCAGGGAAGGCTTGCGTCCAACGGATACGAGTACGTAATCGGCTTCGAGAATTTCCTTCGCGCCATCCTTCTCGATCTCGACCTTGATGAGATCTCCGTCGCGGCTCGCGCCGACGACTTTTGTTCCGGTTCGAATCTCGAGGCCCTGTTTGCGGAAGATCTTGTCTGCTTCCTTGATGACCTCTTCGTCATTTCCCGGCAGAATCGTGGGGAAAAGCTCGACGACTGTGACTTTTGCGCCAAGTCTCCGCCAGACCGAGCCGAGCTCGAGGCCGATTACCCCGCCGCCGATGACGATCAGGTGCTTCGGGACTTCCGGGATGGTGAGAGCGCCGATGTTCGAAAGGACGCGCGTCTCGTCGAATTTCAGGAACGGCAGCTCGATCGGAACGGAGCCGGTCGCAATGATGACGTTCTTCGCCTGATAGGACTCACCGCCCTCGACATCCACGACATTGCCGGGCTTGAGAGTTCCGCGGCCCTTCGCCCATTCGACCTTGTTCTTCTTGAATAGGAACTCGATGCCCTTGGTGTTTTGTCCGACGACGGTGTCCTTGCGCTTCATCATCGTCTGCAGATCAGCCGTCACGCCTTCGATCTTCACGCCGTGTTCCGCCGCATGAAGCCGCGCAAACTCATAGTGCTCGGAGGAAGTGAGAAGAGCTTTCGACGGAATGCAACCGACGTTCACACAAGTGCCGCCCAGGGTCTTGTCCATCTCGACGCACACAGTGCTGAGCCCGAGCTGGGCGGCGCGAATTGCGGCGACGTACCCTCCGGGCCCGCCGCCAATGACCACTACGTCCGCATTCTTCATCAGCTGATAAGCATTGTCGCAGGATCCTCGATCAGCTCCTTGATGCGAACGAGGAAGAGCACTGCCTGCTGTCCGTCGACGATGCGGTGATCGTACGAAAGGGCGATGTACATCATCGGCCTGATCTCGACTCTGCCGTCGATTGCGACGGGACGGTCCTGCGTCTTGTGCAGACCCAGGATTCCGACCTGCGGGTAGTTGATGATGGGAGTCGAGACGAGCGAGCCGAACACGCCGCCGTTCGTGATCGTGAACGTGCCTCCGGTGAGGTCGTCCATCGTGAGCTTCCCGTCGCGGGCGCGCTTGGCGACCGCGGAGATGTCGCGGCTGATGTCGAGCATTCCCTTCGCGTGCGCGTCCTTGATGTTCGGAACCACGAGTCCCGCATCGGATGCGACCGCGATGCCCATGTTCACATAGTGCTTGTAGACGATGCTGTCGCCATCGATCTGTGCGTTGACGACCGGGTACTGTTCGAGCGCCATGCACGCGGCCTTCACGAAGAACGGCATGAACGTCAGCTTGACGCCATGCTCCTTCTCGACGCGCTCCTTCATCCGCTCGCGCAGGGTGTTGACGACGGTCATGTCGACTTCGTTGAACGTCGTGAGGTGCGCCGTCGCGTGCTGTGACTGGAGAAGGTTTTCCGCAATGCGCTTTCTGCGCGTGGACATTCTTTCGCGCGTCTCACGCGCGCCGTCGTTTCGCTGAGGTGCCGGGACGGCAGGAGCGGCAGACGGAGCCTTTGCAGCATGCTCGATTACATCGGGCTTGCTCACAACGCCACCACGACCGGTTCCTGTGACATCAGCGATGGCGACCCCGGCAGTCTCGGCAGCGCGGCGAGCAGCTGGCGAAGACTTCACATCGGCCGGTACTGACGCAGAGGGTGTCGCAGCGACTGGCGCAGGCGCGGGAGCGGGAGCGGAATCCGCAGAGGTCGGTGTCGTTGCCGCAGGCGAAGGAGCGGGAGCGGCAGCGGGTGCCGGAGGGGCTGCGCCTGCCGCCGTCTCATCGAGCTCACCGAGCACCTGGTCTACCTTGACGACATCGCCTTCGGCGGCAGCCACCGACGAGATCACGCCGCCGCGCGGGGCGGGAACTTCGACCGTGATCTTGTCCGTCTCGAGCTCGACGATCGTGTCACCGCTGGCGACCGTGTCGCCTTTCTTCTTGAGCCAGCGCGAAACAGTCGCTTCGACGATCGACTCACCGAGCGGAGGCACCTTGATTGATATCATTACACTGGAAGCAAAATGAGAACTCAACCGGTATTTTCTGCCTTCGTTCCCTCTGGGAACCAAGGTTTCTCAATATAACCCGCAAGGTTTTCGGTGCGAGCACTCACGATCTCCGCCCATGGCGGCACAGACAGGCTCGAATACAGGACCGACATCGCTGATCCCGAGCTGGCCCCGGGATCGGTGCGGGTGCGACTTCGCGCGGCTGCACTGAACCATCTCGATGTCTTCACGCTTGCCGGGCTGCCTGGCGTCACCATCCAGCCGCCATGGGTAATGGGAGCGGACGGCGCCGGCGTAATCGACGCCGTCGCTTCCGGCGTCACATCGATCCAGCCGGGCGATCACGTCGTCATCAATCCGGGATTGAGCGATCGCACCTGTGAATTCTGCCTGGGCGGCGAGCAATCGCTCTGCGTGAAGTTCCGCCTCCTCGGCGAGCACCATCCGGGAACGTTTGCGGACTACATAGTGCTTCCGCAGGAGAATGTCCGGCACATCCCGAAGGAGATTTCATTCGAGTCAGCGGCGGCATTCACCCTCGCCACACTGACGGCGTGGCGAATGCTGGTGACTCGCGCCGGCGTTGGACCCGAAGACGAAGTGCTGATATGGGGAATCGGCGGCGGCGTAGCGCAGGCAGCAATGCGAATCGCAAAGGCACGCGGCGCACGCGTCTGGGTAACGTCAGGCGACGATGAAAAGCTCGAAAAGGCGCGCACACATGGCGCTGACCACGTGATCAATCACCGCACGGCGTCTGTCGGAAAAGAGGTGCGCGCGAAGACGGCGAAGCGCGGCGTGAGCATCGTCGTCGATAGCGTCGGCCAAAGCACATGGAGCGAATCACTTATCGCGCTCGGCAGGGGCGGCAGGCTCGTGACATGCGGCGGGACGTCCGGTCCAATGGTGCAAACGGATGTCAGGCGACTCTTCTGGAACCAGTGGTCCATTCTCGGGAGCACCATGGGAAACGATTCCGAGTTCGACGCGGTCGTGACGGAATTTCGTGCCGGCAGGCTCGCGCCAGTGATCGATTCGACGTTCGACCTCGCCGACGGCGCTCGGGCATTCGAGAGAATGGAGCGAGGACAGCAGTTCGGGAAAATCGTTCTCAGGATCCCGCCATGACCGAGTCGGCGCAGTACACCCCGCAGGAGCTCAAGGCCATTCGCGATGTTTTCGTAACCGGTACCATGCCGGAGTGCCCGCGCTGCCACGTTCACATGACCGAGCGTCCAATAGGCGGAGGCTCGTTCGGGTTGGGCTATGCCAGAAAACGGGAGTGGCTCATCTGCCCGCGCTGTCGCCGCAGCGCGATCTACGACATGAAGCGGGGAACCCGCAACTAGGAAAGCGAAGTTGCGTAAGGATCGCTATTCTTAGAGGTCCAACGGAATTTCACAAAGAGCAGACAGTGGGCGACACCACACAAAGTTTCGGCGAGCGGCTTCAGGAGAGTTTTTCCCAGCTGTACCAGTACGTTCCCGCGCTCGTAGGCGCGCTCGTAATCCTCTTCGCGGGCTATCTCCTCGCCCGCCTTTTCGAGAAGGGAACAGAGAAAGTCCTTCGGCGCATCAGGTTCAACCAGCTGCTCGAGCGCGGCGGGGTGATGGATGCCGTCGAGCGCGCAGGCTCGCACGTGAACCCGACGCGCATCGGATCGAATCTCGTTTTCTGGTTCATCATGTTCACCGTGATGCTCGTCGCCGCGAACGCGCTCGGCCTGCAGTCACTCGCGAACGTCTTCAGCGAGCTGGTGAGCTACATCCCGAGCGTCATCGCCGCCATCGTGATCATCATCGTCGGCATCGTGCTCGGCGGATTCGTCGGCGGGCTCATCATGGCGAGTGCCGGCGGACTTCATGGCGGACCCACACTGGCGCGCGTGGGGAAGGGCGGGGTGATCGTTCTCGCGGTATTCATGGCGCTCCAGGAGCTTGGAGTAGCGAGTGAGATCGTAACGACGTCCTTTGCCCTCCTTTTCGGTGCGATCGCCCTGGCTCTCGCGCTCTCGTTCGGGCTTGGCAATCGCGACCTCGCGGCGGAGGTCACCCGCGAGTGGTACAACCGCTACAAGGCCGAAAAGGACGCCATCGACCGGGATCAGGCACAGCTCGATCTCGAGGACGAAGCCGAAGCGGCCGGATACCGCAATCGCGGCTAGCTGCCGCGAGCTGAGAGACCTCTCACAGAGGTGGTCAGTTTTGTGACGGGGAGGTGTGTTTCACAGTCCTCTCCGCGTGACCCACTCAGTTGTTGACCTCGTAGCAAAGCGCATAGAAAAAGGAAACGAGCTCCACCGCCAGATGCTGCGCTTTTCGCGCAGCCTCTTCGGCATGGCGGCGCTTGCGCTCGTGGCCATTGCCGCCACGGTCGGAGCGATGTACGTGTTTCATGAGGGGACTGCAAACTCGGTCTCGAAGAGCCGTGAGCTCACGCGCCTCGCACGGATTGCATACGCCCTTGCGGTAGAGCGGGAGCTTTCCGCCATCGACGATCGCGCCGCCGCCCCCGACGCAGCTTCCTTCGTGCGCACCGGCTCCCGACTCGCCGAGGTGATGGACTCGCTCCTTACAGCGGCTGAGAAGTCGCCTGAGCGGGTGAGCTCCATGACGGGAATCAAGGACGCGCAGGAGCGATGGCTCGAAGCTGACCGGAGCCGGAAGTCCTCGCTCGCGAAAAAACGGTTCGACATCCTGCGAGCGAGGCTCGCGGTTTTTGTCATAACCGAAGACATGAGATACGCCGAGTGGATGGAGCGGGAGCGGACGGTGCTGCTCGTGACGGCAGGCGCTATCCTGCTCGAGGTGCTCGCCCTTCTGCTCGTGATGAACAGCATGCGCACCCGGCTGTTGCTGCAGGCAACCCAGGTGCTCGAGCAGAAGGAATCCATCGAGCGGCAGGCAGTCGAGCTCGAAAGATCGAACCGCGAGCTCGCTGCGGCGATGGAAGAGAAGGAGCGAGCGCAGGCGGTAATGGAGGATGAAGCCGCCGAGCAGGCGGCGCTGTTCAATGCGATCACCGAAGTTTTCTTCGTGATTGACCGCGACGGCGTATATCACAAGGTCGCACCAACCAACGACGAGCTTCTTGCGCGATCGCGTGAGGAGCTGCTCGGCATGCGCGTGCAGGATGTGCTTCCCAGTCCGATTGCCGCACTCGCGCTCTCTTCGATCTCGAAAGCGCTGAATACCGGCAAGAAGGTGGATGTGGAATACCCGGTCGAGCTCGACGGAAAAACCGTGTGGTTCTCGGGAACGGTGAATCCGCTCACCGAGGACAAGGTTCTCTGGGTCGTGCGCGACGTCAGCGACACGAAGGTCGCTGCCGAGGCGATCAAGGAAAGCGAGGCGCGCTTCCGAAATCTCGTCGAGCATTCACCACAGGCGGTGGCGCTTCACGCGGAAGGCCGGCTGCTGTACGCGAACCCCGCGTGCGGAACGATGCTCGGCTACATCGCCGCCGATCAGCTGATCGGCGAGCCGATCCTGCGGTTCATCACGCGAGAGACCTCGAGCCGCTTCGTCGAAAGCCTGATCTCGCTGAGCCGCACGGGGACGCGCACTCCCACCTGCGAATGCCAGTTCCGGCCGATCAACGAAGGCCGCATCCTCGATGTGGAGGTCACGTCAGTTCCCGTCACATACAACGGCCGCGCCGGTGTGCTGTCGATTCTGCATGACGTCACCGAGCGCAAGCAGCTCGAGCAGCAGCTCGCGCACCAGGCATTCCACGATCCGCTGACGAATCTGGCGAACCGCGTGCTGTTCAGGGACAGAGTGGAGCACGCGCTGCAGCGCGCCGTGAGAGGCGCGGGCACGCCGGCTGTTCTGTTCATCGACCTCGACAACTTCAAGGCGGTCAACGACGGGCTGGGACATTCCGCGGGAGACTGGCTCCTCATCGAAGTGTCCGCGCGTCTTCAGGGATGCCTGCGTCCCGCCGATACAGTGGCGCGGCTCGGCGGTGATGAGTTCGCGGTCCTGCTCGACGACGAAGCGGCGAATGCGGAGAACGTCGCCGACCGGATTCTCGAGTCGTTCCGCGATCCGTTCAGCGTACAGGGCACGGACATCGTCGTCTCGATGAGCATTGGAATCGCGACGCTGCTTCCGCATCAGGGAGCGGACGACGTGCTGCGAAACGCAGACCTCGCGCTCTATCGCGCAAAGGCCGAGGGAAAGGCGTGTGCAGCTTCATTCGAGCCGGAGATGCACGTTGCAGCGCTTCGCCGCCTCGAGCTCGAGACCGAGCTGCGGCGCGCGATCGATGGCGATGCGACGCCCGGCCAGCTCGCGCTCTACTTCCAGCCGATTGCGCGGCTTTCGACGGGACGGATGTTCGGCTACGAGGCGCTCGTTCGGTGGAGGCATCCGGAGCGCGGAGTTCTCGAGCCGCTCGATTTCATCTCGCTCGCGGAAGAGACGGGTCTCATAGTTCCCCTTGGCCGCTGGGTTCTGAACGAGGCATGCCGCCAGACCAAGGACTGGCAGATGCGTTACGGACCGCTGCTGCGCGGCACCGGTATGAGCCTGATAGTCGGCGTCAATCTCTCGGGCCGCCAGCTCGCGCAGGGCGAGCTCGTCGATGACGTCGCGGCGAGTCTCAAGAGAAGCGGCCTCACGCCCAATCATCTCGTGCTCGAGATGACCGAGAGCATGCTGGTTCACGACAACCGCGCGACGCTCGAGCGCCTGCACGCTCTCAAATCTCTCGGTGTGAGGCTCTCGATCGACGATTTCGGCACCGGCTACTCGTCGCTGGCGTACCTCGAGCGGTTCCCGGTGGACAGCCTCAAGATGGACCGGTCGTTCATCGCGAGCCTCGAGAACGAGGACACCAAATCCCCGCTGGCCGAAGCTGTCATCGGGCTGGGGCGGATTCTGGGGCTTCGAGTGGTGGCCGAGGGTATCGAGACCAGGAACCAGTGGGAGCGGCTGCGCGGTCTCGGGTGCCAGCTGGGTCAGGGCTTTCACATCTCCTATCCCCTTCCGGCGATGGAATTCGAGCGCTTCCTGGCGACCTCGGCGGCGGAGGCGAAGGGGCTTGCGAACGGGCGGTTCCCGGTGGGCCTGAGCGGGGCTCGTCGTACGCCTGTAAATGGCGTAGGGACAAAGGGTTAGAGCCACAACTTTTGGTTGCGGGAACCCCTCAAAAACGGTATATTCGAGGGTTGAATTTCCCACCTAACAGCAGCCCGAAGAAAACCCAATGACCGCGCCTAATAACCGCGAGCGGATTCTGCCGCGCCTCATTCACGATGAGGTAAAGGAATCCTTCATCAACTACTCGATGAGCGTCATCGTGTCGCGCGCCCTGCCCGACGTCCGCGATGGCCTCAAGCCGGTGCACCGCCGCGTGTTGTACGCGATGAACGAGCTCGGTCTCGTTCCGGGCCGGCCATACAAGAAGTCGGCGACGGTCGTTGGAGACGTGCTCGGCAAGTATCACCCGCACGGGGACCAGTCGGTCTACGACGCGCTCGTGAGAATGGTCCAGGATTTCTCGCTTCGTTATCCGCTCGTCGACGGGCAGGGGAATTTCGGAAGCGTCGATGGCGACCCGGCGGCTGCGTACAGGTACACGGAATCGCGTCTCACTCGCATCGCGATGGAGATGCTCACCGACATCGACAAGAACACCGTCGATTACGCGCCGAATTTCGACGATCGCCTTCAGGAGCCGAAGGTTCTTCCCTCCGCTGTCCCGAATCTCCTCATCAACGGATCGTCGGGCATCGCAGTCGGCATGGCGACGAACATCCCGCCCCACAACCTCGGCGAGGTTGTGAGCGCAACGATCGCGCTCATCGACAATCCCGACATCACTCCGGCGGAGATCCGGAAGCACGTGAAGGGTCCGGACTTCCCGACGGGCGGCTACATCTACGGCCGCGCCGGGATCAAGGATTATCAGGAGAGCGGCCGCGGACGGATCGTGATGCGTGCCCGGGCGGTGATCGAGGAAAAGGAGAGCTCGAACAAGTCGCAGATCGTGGTGACCGAGCTCCCGTATCAGGTCAACAAGTCGAAGCTCGTGATGGACATCGCCGAGCTCGTGCGGGACAAGAAGCTCGAGGGCATCTCGGATCTGCGCGACGAGTCGGACAAGGATGGAATGCGCATTGTGATCGAGCTCAGGCGCGACGCGATTCCGCGCGTTGTGCTGAACCAGCTGTACAAGCACACCACGATGCAGTCCACGTTCGGCGTGATCATGCTGGCGCTCGTGCCCGATCCGTTCACGACGCAGCTCGTGCCGAAGATCATGCCTCTGAAGGAGGTGCTCGAGCACTACGTCGCACACCGGCATGATGTCGTCGTTCGCCGCACGAAGTTCGACCTCGAGAAGGCGCTCGAGCGCGAGCACATCCTCGAAGGACTGAAGATCGCGGTCGACAACATCGATGCGGTAATCAAGATCATTCGCGCAGCGGCGGACACGCCGACGGCGAGCGCGCAGCTTCAGAAGCGGTTCAAGCTGAGCGAGCGGCAGTCCGAAGCGATTCTCAACATGCGCCTGGCGAAGCTGACCGGCCTGGAGATCGAGAAGCTCGAGGCCGAGCTCAAGGAAGTCCGCGCGTTCGTGAAGGAGCTGCGTGAAATTCTCGCTTCGCGCCCGCGCCGCATGCAGATCATCCGCGACGAGCTGCTCGAAACCGTCAAGAAATACGGTGACGAGCGCCGCTCGGAGATCACGAGCGACGAGGGTGAGTTTACGATCGAGGACCTGATCGCCGAAGAGGACATGGTGATCACGATCTCGCATGCGGGCTACATCAAGCGCACGTCGGTGTCGACGTATCGCAAGCAGCGCCGCGGCGGTCGTGGATTGAGCGGTGCGGGGCTCAAGGACGAGGACTTCATCGAGAAGCTCTTCATCGGCTCGACGCACGACTACATCCTCTGCTTCACCGACGACGGCCGCTGTTTCTGGCTCAAGGTGCACGAGGTGCCGCAGGCAGGGCGCGCGTCGAAGGGCAAGCCGATCGTCAACCTGATCAACGTCAATCCGGACACGCAGATCAAGGCGATGGTCCCGGTGCGGGAGTTCAGCGAGACGCAGTTCCTCCTGTTCTGCACCCGCAACGGAACGGTGAAGAAGAGCGCGCTGTCGCAGTACTCCAACGTTCGCACGACCGGGATCAAGGCGATCAAGATCGAGCAGGGTGACGAGCTGATCGACGTCCAGGTGACGAGCGGAACGAACGACATCGTGCTGGCAACGAAGCACGGGCTGTCGGTGCGGTTCCACGAACAGGACGTTCGCGAGATGGGGCGCGACACGACCGGTGTGAAGGGGATCGAGCTGAGGTCCGACGATTCGCTGGTCGGGATGGTCGTCATCAAGCGCGAGGCGACGATCCTCGTCGTCACCGAGAAAGGCCTCGGCAAGTGCTCGCACATCGACGACTACCGGGTGCAGAAGCGGGGCGGGAAGGGCATTATCACGGTCAACCGGACCGAGAAGACCGGGGACGTGGTGGGGGTGATGGAGGTCCTTCCGGAGGACGAAATCATGCTCATTACGAGGATGGGCGTAATCATCCGTTCCTCGGTGGCCCAGATTCGGGTAACCGGACGTATCGCTCAGGGGGTCAGACTCGTCAATCTGGATGACGGGGACGTGCTGACAGCAGTCGCCCGCGTGATTCCCGAGGATGACGTGGGAGATCAGGCGGGGGACGATTCTGCCGTCCTCACCGGTGAGGAGTCGGCGATATCCGACTCGGAATGACAAAACTCGACGAGGCTTTGCCGTTTGACCCAGCACAATGGCAACGAAGTGCAGGCGCTACGCTCAGCACTCCGCAAGGCGGAGGCTGAGCTTCAGCGTTTTCGTGAAGTCGAGGAATCGCGAAAGCATCTCGTCGAAGTCCTGAACGAAGTGATGGGAAATCTCCCGACGGAGGAGATTTTCCACCTGCTGGTCCGCCGCCTCGCGCGGGCACTCAATCTGTCTCACGCCTCCGTCATTCTCGCGAACATCGGCGATCGCACCGGTGTCGTGACGACGGCATTCGAGCAGCCGCAGCTGCACGATCTCGAGATCGAGCTCGACAAGTATCCGGAAGTCATCTCGGCGCTCCATGGTCAGATCCCCGTCCTGATTCCTGACCTCAAGTACTGCCCGCTGTACGCGCCGCTCCGGGAGAAATGGGAGCGGGAAGGAACCGAGGTGAACATCCGCTCGGTGATGGCGCTGCCCTTCCCGCTCGACGATGCAAAGACCGGCGTGTTCCTTCTGCGCCGTACGGTGGAGACGCCGAAGTTCGACGCCGCCGACGTGCAGTTTGCGGAGACGGTGGTGAAGAGCGGTGTCGCGGCAATCCAGCGCGCGCATGCGATCGAGACGACGCGCGCCGACAACACACGCCTCGAGGCGCTCGCGCAGACCGATCCGCTCACACAGCTCGTGAACCGCCGCGCGCTGACGATCACGCTCGTGACGGAGATGGAGCGCGTGCGCCGCTACAACGCGCCCCTCGCGATGCTGCTCCTCGATCTCGATCACTTCAAGCTGATCAACGACACCTACGGTCACCTTGCCGGTGACGATGTCCTGCTCGCCGTCGCATCGCTTCTTCAGCGTGCGGTCCGAAGTGTCGACACTGTCGCGCGATACGGCGGCGAGGAGTTCGTCATCGTGCTTCCGGAGACCGGCAGGCAGGGTGCGATCGCATTCGCCGAGCGCATCAGGGACCGCCTTGCTACGCACCGGTTCACGGTCGGCGGAAGACAGGATGTGCGCGTGACGGCGAGCATCGGAGTCGCGACGTATCCTGCTCCGGGACTCGACTCTGTCGAGGATCTGTTCCGAGCGGCAGACGCTGCACTATACCGAGCGAATGGACACGGCCGGAATCTCGTTTGTAGCTGAGAA
>DASWQD010000364.1:0-3699 GCA_036398255.1 Gemmatimonadaceae bacterium
CCTTCGAGCTCCTTGCTGCGCTCGGGCCCGAGATTCTCCTGGCCCTTCGTCGCGCTCGTGATCAGCCCGCCGATTCCGTTCTGTGTCGTGCCAAGGCCCGAGTCCACGTAACCGTCGTTGAACGCTCCGGTCGTAAGACCAGTGAGCGTGGAGTAGACACCAGGCGCCTGACCGGTCTCGCCATAGGCGATGCGTACTTTGCCGGTCGGGATGACGTCTCCCATGTTGATTCGCCGCGTGAAGTTCCAGGCGGCACTGGCCTTGGGGAACCAGTGGCGAGGCTTGCTCTTGCCGAAAGTCGAGGATCCGTCATTGCGAAGCCCCGCGGTAAGGAAGAGCTGATCCCAGAGGTCCAGAGTCGCCTGCCCGAAATACGATTGTCCGTGAATCAGCGATTCGAACTCATCGGTCGTCAGATTCTGCGAGATGGTGTTGTCGAGCTGGAACGGCTCCGGAGCGATCAGTCCAAGTCCCGACGCGAACAGTTGACGGAAGCGGGTACTCGTGAGGTTCTGGCCGAGCGTGAGGCTGGCTTCAACCTTCGAGCTGAACGTCTTGCGAGCGGTCCCGAGCAGGTTGTGATCGAGAAGCAGATTGACGAAATCGGCGCGCTTGACCGCTCCGATTCCCCCGCCGAAATTCGTGGACGTCAGGGGAAGCCCCTCGAGTCTCTCATCGGCGTAGTAGTCTGCTCCACCGGTGTACGAGACAGTCAGCCAGTCGGTGGGACGATAGTCGACGGTGACGTTGCCGATCGTGCGTCCAACTTCCTGTGAATTCACGAACTCGTTGACGACGAAGAACGGGTTGTCGTACCCGCGACCCACTGGATTGGACTGCGAAGTGGCGGTCGGCCGCGGATATCGATACGAGCGGTGCAGGCCGAACTGTTCGTCGAGATACTGCGAATTGTCGAACGCCGGCGGGGTTCTCAGCGCACCGAGCAGCAACCCGCTCAGGTTCGAACCTTTCTGAATGAACTCACCGCGGTCGTCCGTGTAGGCGATGTTCCCGCCAATGTTCAGCCGGTCGGTAATGCGGTGCGACGCCTTCAGGCGGACGGTCGTCTTGTCGTAGAAATTGTTCGGGCCGACGATGATGCCTTTGTGATCGGAGCGGCTGCCCGAAAGATAGAACAGCGTTCTGTCGTTGCCGCCGGACATGGTCAGAGCGGTTTCGAGGAGACGGCCATCGCGGAACATCTCGCCGAAGTGGTCGTAGGTCTGGGTGCCTTCGGGGAGTTTTGGCCCATAGCTGGTGGATGGCAGGCGGCACCCAGCGGCGGCGCACACCGCCGGATTTCCACCCGAGCCCTGAGCGTAGGTGCGCTGAAGCGGATACTCGGTGTTGACGCGATCGGTCGTGATGGTAGACCGAAGTGAATAGCGAGTCGGGCCTGGGCGGCCGCTCTTGGTGGTGATGAGGATGACTCCCTGTCCCGCGCGCGCACCGTAGATCGCGGCCGCTGCGGCTCCCTTCAGAATCTCGATCGACTCGATGTCGTTCGGATTGATGTCGGAAGCGCGGTTCGATGCGACCGTGCTCTCGGTATTCGGACCGGTCGAGACAGTCGTGTTGTCGATCGGCATGCCGTCAACAACGAACAGCGGCTGTCCTGTTCCGCCAATGGTTCTCGCTCCGCGAATTCGAATGTAGGACGATGCTCCGGCTTCGCCCGATTGCGAGCTCACCTCGACGTTCGGCGCCTTTCCGGCGAGCGCGTTGACGATGTTGGTCTCGTTACTCCGACGAATCAGGGAGGAGTCGACGGTGTTGCGCACATTGCCGAGCTTCTCGACTGACGTCGTCGTGCCTGCCCCCGTGACCACGACTTCGTCGAGGTTGAACGGGTTCATTACGAGAACGAAATCCTGGGTGATCGAGCCCGGCGCGAGCGTGATGCGCATCGTGCGCTGGGAATAACCGATCGTCTTTGCGGAAATGTTGACTACCTGGCCGGTAACTCGCGCCGCGGGGATTACCAGCGAGTAATTGCCCTGCGAGTTGGTGATCGTCCCGATCGTCAGTCCTTCGATTCGGACCGACGCATTAGGGATTGGCGCGCCTGCCTCACTTCTCACACTGCCCGTGATAGTCGTGGCTGTCTGCGCCGATGCAAGCCCGGGAACTGCGATGAGCAGGGCTGCAGCAAAAAAACCTCTGATGGATCTCATGCCGTACTCCTCCTGGTGGTTACTGCACATGATTTGTGAAACGCATGTGAAACGGTACATCGCTTCGTACAAACTCTTCGGGTGACGATCCTCCTCCGCAAAGGCGGGATAGCGTCAACGTGGGCAGCACGGGGAGGGTGCGGTCCATTTTGACGATTCTTACAGGCCGCTTACATATACGTCTCGTTCCAGACTTGTCAATGCCGCCGCGAGAGACCTTACAGAATGCCGCGGCTATGCTGACTGGGACATTCCGCGCTCGGGCGTGGGCGGATGGAGGAAGAATCCCTGAACCAGGTGAACGCCCAGCTGCTTCACTGTCTCGTACTCCTCCGCCGTCTCGACGCCTTCAGCGATCACCATCGCGTTCTGATCGTTTCCGAAGCCGACCATTTTTTCGACCAGGCTCTGCTTGATGAAATTGACGTCGATGCAGTTGATCAGGGAAATGTCGAGCTTGATAAAATTTGGCTCTAAATTGGCAATTGAGCCGAGTCCGGCGTACCCGCTCCCTGCATCGTCAACCGCGAAGCGGTAACCCTTGTCGCGAAACTCCTTCAGCCGGCCGCGAAACTTCGGATAGTCACGAATCGCTGTCCGCTCGGTGATCTCGAGCACCACACGAGTCGGATCCACAACGTCCATGTCGTTGTCGGTGAACATCGGGTCCGTGAAATCGTGCGGATCGACGTTGATGAAGAGAAGCTGATTGCGCGTGAGCTTCTCCTTCATTCCCGAGATCGCCGTGTTACGGCAGAGGCGGCTGAGCTCCCAGATCATGTCGGTCTGCTCGGCGACCTCGAACATGACTTCCGGCCGCCGCATCGACTTGATGGTGCCGCGGGCGAGAGCTTCGAATCCGAAGATCTCCTGCGTCTCGGTCACTACTATAGGATGGTAGTCGATGTAGAGGCTGCCCGTCCGCAGCGTTTCGCGAAGGTCGGCGGCCTTCCTCGCGAACTCCCTCTGCTCGACCGAATTCGACGAGCTCGCGGCATCGCGGATCGCGCGGTAGATCTGCCTCTCGAGCCGAATCTTCGGATCGTAGTGAACGTGAGCGCTGCCGACGAACGTGTCGAAGAGCGACGCGATGTCCTCGCCGTGATCCTCCTCGATCCGGTGGGTGATGAACTGGTGCAGCTTCGCCGTGAGATCGGTGATGACGTCGGGGTTCGGAACGGCTACACCGGGCTGCGGTATGTGGAAGAGGACGAAGTCGTCGTCGTTGGTGAAGTTCACCATCACTTCCGACGCCGCGAACGGGCTGGTGCTCAGAAATTCGCGGATCGCATTGCTCGTCGTCTGCAGAATCTCGTCGAGCTTCTCCCACCCGTAGATCTCCTCGATCTTGGTGTAGCGATCGAAGTTGAAATAGAGGATGAGAAGCTCCTTTCTGTCCTGAATCGCCTGGCGGACGGAGTCGATGGCCGCCGATACGGTCGGAACTTTCGGCGTGCCGTCGCCGCGGAAGAGGCGCCTGTAGTTCGGCAAATTCAGCGGGTTTGCGCCAGCTGCGCGACGTTTC
>DASWQD010000365.1:0-3155 GCA_036398255.1 Gemmatimonadaceae bacterium
GATCGCAATCGCCGCGAGTGACAGAGGGTAGAGGGGTTTCATACGATCGCTCCGTGATCGCCAAGTTTGTGCCGGCAATCGTGCCGGCGACGAACCTTCATCGGCGGCCAGGCTATCTCGGTGAACCAGTGCCGAGATCCTTCGGCTTTGCGGACCGGTCTCGCGACCGGGGTGCTCTTATCGGCGGAGGCTGCTAATGTAAACCCATGTAGGCAAACGGCGGGCCACAAATTCCAGGAGCCGGATTTCCGTCGGGGATGTCCTCGGCGGGTCACAAAATGCCGTCACCCGGAAGCCGTTCCACAGGAAATTCTAACAGAAGTTTACCAACTTGGCGAGTAGCTCCGGAAATCGCGGAGACAGCGAGGTTTAGCGGGCTTCGGCGAGCATTCGATCCGCGGAAGACTGCCCGGCGGCAAACGCGCTGAATGACGGGCCTGCGTCCGAATCCGCACTGCCCATTTCAGTATCGCCCGACGCGATTCCCTGCTCCAGCCATGCGTGCTCGCCCCTCAGAACCGACATCGCGAGCTTGTACATGTTGTCGTCGTTCGCACCGTAGAAATTGTCGAACAGATCATCGATGCGAAGGCGTGCTTCGCGGCAGAACGTGTCGGCAAGAGCGATCGCTTCCTTCTGGCCGCGCCCGGCGAGCATCATCGCCCGCGAGCATGCGGACGACATCGCAAAGAGCTCGGCACCGATGTCCACGGCGCGGAAGAGAACCGCCTGCTTTCTCTCGAGCTTGGGGCCGTAGCGCACCATCGCGTGGAAAATCGAGCGGCCGAGGTGCCGCGTGTTGCGCTCCGCATATCGCATGTGCGTCGCCAGCTTTCCGAAATCGCCGAACCTGCGCAGGCGTCCCGAGTTCACCCAGCGTGACGGATACCAGCCGAGATAGAACGGCGTAGACTTCGCCATCGCCGCCAGCCGCTCCTTCATCGTCGACTCGGGCTTCACGATGTCGAAGGCCATCCGGAAGTGATGGTCCACCGCTTCGCGGGCGATGAACAGGCGCATTATCTCCGACGATCCCTCGAAGATGAGATTGATGCGGTAGTCACGCATCGCTCTCTCCACCGCGATGGGCTTCTCGCCTCTCCGCGCAAGTGATTCCGCCATCTCGTATCCGCGTCCGCCGCGAATCTGGAGAGTGTCGTCGATGATCCTCCACCCGTGCTCCGTGTTGTACATCTTCGCGAGCGCCGCCTCGAGCCGGATGTCGTAGTTCCCCTTCTCGTACAGCGCGGTCGCCATTTCCGCGACGGCCTCCATCGCGAAAGTGTTCGCAGCCATTTTCGCGATTTTCTGGGCGACAGCCTCGTGCTTGCCGATCGGCTGCCCCCACTGCACGCGCTCGTTCGCCCAGTTCCGGGTGATGCGCAGCATCTGCTTCGCCGCTCCTGCGCACCCGGCCGGAAGCGTGAGGCGCCCCGTGTTGAGCGTGACCAGCGCGAGCTTCAGCCCCTTCCCTTCTCCCCACAGGATGTTGTCGCGCGGAACCTTCACGTTCGTGAATCGGATCACACCGTTCTCGATCGCCTTGAGGCCCATGAACCGGAGACGATGGACGACTTCCACTCCCGGCATCGAGGCGTCGACGATGAACGCGGTGATCTGCTTGATGCTTTTCCCGTTCTTCTGAACGGCGGGAGTACGCGCCATCACGACGAACAGCTCGGCACGCGTTCCATTCGTGCACCACAGCTTCTCGCCGTTGAGGATGAAGTGCTCGCCATCCTCCGTCGGCGTCGCCGTAGTGAGCATGTTCGCCGGGTCGGAGCCGGCATCCACTTCAGTCAGCGCAAATGCGGAGATCGCTCCCTTGGCGAGGCGCGGGAAGAATCTTTTCTTCTGGTCGTCCGTTCCGAAAAGCTTGAGCGGCTGCGGAACTCCAATCGACTGACTCGCCGAGAGCAGCGCGACGAGAGATCCGTCCTTTGAAGTCACGAGCTCCATTGCGCGGATGTAGCTCATCTGCGACAGGCCGAGCCCGCCATATTCCTTCGGGATCTTGATGCCGAAGGCTCCCATGTCGCGCAGCTCCTGCACGAGCGCTTCGGGAATCTCTCCTGTCCGGTCGATCTCTTCGGAATCGACCCTGTCGATGAACGCCTTGAGGCTGTCGAGGAAGGGTTTCGCGCGCGCCTCCTCTGCGGCATCGGGCGGCGGATGCGGATAGATCAGCTCGGGACGAAAACGGCCGAGAAAAAGCTCGCGGGCGAAGCTCGGATGCTCCCATTCGGTTTCGCGTGCCTGCTCGGCGACATCGCGCGCTTCCTTCTCACTTGCCAACGAGTGCGTCATTTTCGCCTCGAGTAGAGGACCGTACCGAAGATAGAGATTGCCGCGAACGAAAACCATTGAATCGCGTAGCTCTTGTGGGGCCCCTCGTCGAGAGGCGGCACGTCGAGCCGCGGCGGGACATCCGCTCGCACACCGCCGCTGTCAGCAATGAGTACAACGAAGTACGGCGCAATGGGATAGGGAAATGTCTGAGCGAGGGTCGGGCGATCCATCCAGCGGAACGCTTTCGCGTTGCTCGCGGTGCTCGCAACTCCCCTTCCCGCTGCGTAGTTCTCGATATACCCCTCGGCGCTCAATTCGGATGGCTCGCGCCAGCGTCCGAAGTCCACCGTCATCGCATCCGGTGCATATACCCAGCCGCGGTTCACGAGCAACGCCGTGTCGTTACCGGGGATTCGGAGCGGTGTGATGATGTTGACGCCCGGTGATCCGTTCCTCGTGCGGTTGGTGAGCCGGACCTCGTTCGCGAAATCGTAGGTGCCGCTGAGCTTCACCCTTCTGAAGCGCGCGGCGCCGGTATCCTTCGGAACCGATGCCAGATCGACCGGAGCGGTCTCCGCTCGCGACCGAAGCTGCCGGTTGAATTCCCTGCGTTCCTCGAGCCGGCTCAGCTGCCAGAATCCCAGGCGGATGCAGGCCAGTCCGACTGCTATCCCCAGCGCAAGGAATGCTTTGTCTTTGACGGTCATCTCTTGCTACAACGTAACAACGGGAAGCTCGGGTAACACGGAGCGACGGAGGGCTTCACGGAGTCCACGAAGAAACCAGAACGGCGGTAACCTTCTTGTTAAACAACAGAACGACGCAGTTTGTTGTTTAAAAAAGCACCCACAGGCAGTTCCGCATTC
>DASWQD010000366.1:0-1643 GCA_036398255.1 Gemmatimonadaceae bacterium
TACCTGCATCCTGCGCATTCGATGCTGACTGATCGGAATGGCATGCGGTGGATAAGGTTCGATACGACTGCCGTGATCGCCGTTCGCAGGGGACGCGATCCGGCGAGCGAAATCGTTCGCATGATCGGCGAGGAAAAAGCGCGCTAATCAGCAGCGCGCGGTCCGAACCAGGTCGCCAGCGCGTGGACCAGCCCCATCGGCGTCGAGTCACCCACCCACGCAACGTATCTTAACGAAAGAATGCCAATCGTCATCCAATGGAAGAATTTCCGTTCGATGAAGATCGGATGTCTGGCGGGTCGGCGAGCGCGCGCATAACATGGTTGCGGCGCTTCGTTTCTGGCGCCATCCATCAACTTTCCTGGAGCGCATCCATGCGGAAGCAGATCCCGGGTTCGTTACGCGGTGCAGTTCTCATCTCATCGCTCCTCTTGTCGACTGGATGTGCGCGAACTGCGACACCCCCTCGCAGCGACTCACCAAATCAGCCCCAGCTGATGAGTCCAATGGACCTTGTCGCGCTTCCGAGCCAGCCGCCGGATCGTCGCGTCGCGTATGGCCCGGACTCGAGTGAATACGGAGAACTACGAGTTCCAGCGGGGGGAGGACCTCACCCGGTAGCCGTCCTGATCCACGGCGGCTGCTTCAAGGCGGCCTACGCGACGATGCGTGACTTGAGCGCGATGGCCGATGCGCTCAAGAACAATGGTATCGCGACGTGGAATGTCGAATACCGCCGCCTTGGCCAACCTGGTGGGGGCTGGCCGGGCACATACCTCGATGTCGGGAAGGCAGTGGACCACCTTCGCGTCATTGCCGGAGAAAACAATCTCGATCTCAGCCGCGTCGTCATCGTTGGCCACTCAGCGGGCGGACACCTTGCGATGTGGGCGGCTGGTCGCTCGCGTCTGCCGCTGGAGAGCGCATTGCACATGGCCGATCCGCTCCGAGTGCGCGGCGTCGTCAATCTCGCCGGCCCGATGGACCTGAGCGCAAATATTCCCGGCTATGAGGGACTGTGCCGCGATTCTGTCATAACCTCATTGATGGGAGGGTCACCCGCCACGGTTCCCGACCGCTACGCTCACGCGTCGGTCATGAAGCTTCTTCCGCTCGGTGTTCCGCAGATTGTCATCCTTGGCGAGCACGAGGATTTTGTTCCACTGCCACTCGCTACATCGTATATCGAAGCCGCAACACGAAGCGGCGATCGAGCGCGGCTGATCGTGATACCAAAGGTCGGGCACTTCGAGATCGCAAGTCCGCGGGCGTCGACGTGGGAAGCGGTGTTGTCTGCAATTCGATCCCTCCTCGAAGGTCGTATAACGAAGGAGAACTGATCTCGGACCAAGGCGTTGGATGCAAACGATGAGTCTTCTTACCGGCGGAGGACTTGTCCCGCTCAACCTCATCACCTACGACATCGTCCTGTCGACGGTGTTCGGCGGAATCACCGCCGCGGGGACGATGATTCTCGCGCAGCGGGACGAGGCGAAGAATCCCACGATGCAGGAGATCGTCGAACGAATGGAGCCACCGTCACTCGGCGAAGGCAACGCAGCGACGTTCCGGACAGCCGAGCGATCGCACTCAGCCGAACGCTGACGGAGCGGCATGAAGCCGAGCCGGAAAGTCCGTACATC
>DASWQD010000367.1:0-3312 GCA_036398255.1 Gemmatimonadaceae bacterium
GGCCCGCTGCCGTCTCGGCGGAGAGCATCACCGCGTCGGTACCGTCGAGGATGGCGTTCGCGACGTCGCTCGCCTCGGCGCGGGTCGGGCGCGGGTTGGTGATCATCGACTCGAGCATCTGCGTCGCCGTGATCACCGGACGTCCCGCCTGGTTCGCGAAGCCGATGATGCGCTTCTGCGCGAGCGGCACCTGCTCGAACGGCAGCTCGACACCGAGGTCGCCGCGCGCGACCCTCACGGCGTCGCTCTGCTCGATGATCGCCTCGATGTTGTCGAGCGCGGAGTCCTTCTCGATCTTCGCGACGATCAGCAGCCCCTTCGGCAGCATCGCGCGCAGCTGCTCGATGTCATTCGCGCGGCGAACGAAACTCAGTGCGAGATAGTCGAGATCCTGCTCGACCGCGAAGTGAACGTCGGAGATGTCTTTCTCGGTGATCGACGGCGCGGAGACGTGGACTCCGGGCAGGTTCAGTCCCTTGTGAGGGTTGATGGGACCGCCGTGAACCACGCGCGCGGTCACTCGCGGGGCCGAAACCTCCATTGCAAGAAGCTCGATGAGCCCGTCGTCGATGAGGATCCTGTCGCCGACATGAACGTCGTCCGCGAGATGATCGTACGTGATAGGGATCTCGCCTTCCCTCTCGAGCCCCTCGTGCACGAGAACGAGATCTTCTCCCTGCTCGACGTAAACGGTTCCCGGTATGTCGCCGACGCGAATTCGCGGGCCCTGAAGGTCGCCGAGGATGGCGACAGGACTTTCCAGCTCGGCTGAGACTCGGCGAATGAGCGCGATCGTCTCCAGATGCTGCGAGTGCGTGCCGTGCGAGAAATTCAGGCGGGCGACGTTCATGCCCGCGTCGATCAGCCCTCTGATTCCCTCTTCAGTCGCACTTGCCGGTCCGAGCGTGCAGACAATCTTGGTGCGGGGGACGTACGTCGCGCTCACTTCGTCGCTGCGAGAGAGCTCATCTTTCGCTCGATTCCCGCCGTGAGGCTGTCGAACGATTTCTGGAAGCTTGCCAGCCCGTCCACGAGAAGCTTGTCCGTCACGTCCTTCATCGAGATCCCGACTGCCTCGATCTCGCGAAGAAGACCTTCGGCGGCGCCCAGTCTCCTGTCCACCGTTCGCTGCACGTCACCGTGGTCGCGGAACGCGTCGATCAGACCGGGCGGCATCGTATTCACCGTATCCTCGCCGATGAGCTCCTCGACGTACATCACGTCGCGATATGCGGGATTCTTGGTGCTCGTGCTCGCCCACAGCGGCTCCTGAACGCGCGCGCCCTTTTCCTTCAGCGCAATCCATCGCGGATTCTCGTCGGAGAATTTTCTGCGAAAGAGACGGTACGCGAGCTTCGCGTTCGCGATCGCCGCGCGGCCCTTGAGCATCTTGATTCGATCGCGATCAGGCGGATTCGCTGTCTTCACGAGCTCATCGAGGCGCTTGTCGACTTCGGTATCCACGCGGCTCACGAAGAAGCTCGCAACCGAGAAGACATGATCGATGGGATTGCCTGCGGCAGCTCGATCCTCGAGGCCCGACATGTATGCGTCGATGACGCGCTCATGCGCTTCGATCGAAAAGAGGAGCGTGATGTTCACGTTGACGCCGGCCGCGACGAGCTCGCGAACGGCGCGAGCGCCTTCTTCAGTACCGGGTACCTTCACCATGACGTTGGGACGATCGACCGTATCCCAGAGGCGATGGGCCTCTTCGACCGTCGCGTGAAAGTCCGTTGCGACTGCCGGCGACACCTCGATCGAGACGTAACCGTCTGCGCCGCGAGTGGAAGAATACACACCCGCAAAGAGGTCGCATGCGCGCTGCACGTCGCTCGTCTCGACGAGCTCGAAGAGCTGGTCGGGCGACAGCGTGGACGGCGCGCCGGTCAGCTGCTCGTCGTACGCGGTGCCTTCCGCGAGTGCTTTCTCGAAGATGGTCGGATTCGACGTCATTCCGGTCAGCGAATCCTCGGCGATTCGTCTCTCGAGGTCGCCGTTGAACAGCATCGTGCGGTCGATGTTGTCGAGCCAGATTGACTGGCCTTCAGCCTGGAGCTTTGCGAGCCTGCTCATTGTTGATCGATTCCTCCTCTCCTCAAATTAACGGAGGAGGAGGCTCGCTGCAGAAGCCGATGTCAGCGGGTTCGAATCAGTATCGCGCCCCCCGGCATGTCTTCCGAGAAGCGGGTCTTCGCATCGAATGCCGGCAGGAACTCCACGCTCATGATCTTGTCGAGCCGCAGGGTTTTGAGTGACTCGATTTCGCCGTGGTAGATCTCGTCCACGTAGACGCGGGCGAAGACAGGCTCGCGCTCGGTGAGAGTTATCGCGCTCTGGGATCTGAGAAAATGCGGGCGCACGGCCGCGATGAGATCCCACGCGTGCCAGCCGGGCGTTCTTGCCCTCTCGATCTCCTCGAAATTGATGAGGTTCCTGTCGCCGCCCGCGCCGGAGCTCGCAGCTGACGCGCACGCCGTGATGGCGAGAATGAACGCTGCTGCAAACGCGATTTTCCGCATCGCCTGCCGGTTTTGAGGGTTAGAAATCCCGCTTTTTCATTTCAGCGAAGAACCGATCGCTTTCCTGCTGTTTCTTGAGCGAGGCTTCGTCTTTTGGGACGTCCTTCAAGGTTGCGTCGTACTTCTTGCCGAAGTTTTTCGGGACTTTGTCGGATGCCCCCGATTTTGCCGCGTTTTTCTTGGCCAGGGCTGCCAGCTTTCGTGGATCCATGCTTCCCTTGTCCGATAAGGTGACGCTTAACGGAGCAATGATCGCTTCGATTGCGCAAGAGCGAATCAGCTACGAGCAACGAGCAACGAGCCGCCTGCGGGGAAATGACCATCCGCAAGATGACATGGTGTTGGGTTGGGCCTATTTAACCCCGATCATGCGGGATGGCCGACTTCAAGAAACTTCATGTCTGGCGATCAGCCCACGCGACGACACTTGCCACGATTCGCGCCTGCGAGACCATCAGCGGCAGCATCGGTATCCTTGTCAGAAACCAGCTCGTGCGCGCGGTGATATCGGTGCCCGCAAACATCGCCGAGGGCAGTGCAAAGCAGAGCGATCGCGATTTCGCCCGTTTTATTCGTATTGCACTCGGCTCAGCAACTGAAGCCGAAAACCATCTGATCCTGGCACGCGATCTCAACCTCCTGTCGCAGCATCAGTGCTCAGACCTCGACAAACGAATTCAGGAGGTTCAGAAGATGTTGAGCGGGTTGGCGAAGCGACTCACACGCGACGCATCACAACGTAAGGCAAGGGCTGGCGCAGCTCGCAGCTCGTAGCTCGTAGCTCGTAGCT
>DASWQD010000368.1:0-6460 GCA_036398255.1 Gemmatimonadaceae bacterium
CGTGACGGTGTAGTAGAAGCCGTGCAAATGCATCGGGTGCGTGGACGAAGTGGGATTCACCCATCGCCACCGCACGGTGTCTCCGACGAGAAAGGTGAAGCGCTCCGTATGCGGCCAGGACTTGCCATTGATGACGAGCACTTCCCGCTCGGGCTTCTCGACTCCGTTCACCTTGCTTTTCGGCTCGAACCAGAGACCCATTACGAACACGCGATCGTTCGCGGCCAAAAGCGGAGGTTTTGGATCGACGACAAAAGCTCCTGATAGCTGGCTGTCCACGTCATCACGGCTGCCGAGCGTCCTGTCAGTAGTCGTCGCCCAGTAGTAATAAGTCCCCGGCGCACCGGCCTTGAAGCGAACGCTCCTGATGGCTCCCGGTTCAATAACAAGCGGCGTCTCACCAGCAGAAGGCTGTATCTCGAGACCAAAAACTTTCGCTGTCCTGCCTGAAAGCGTGTTGCGCAGCGTGACATAAATCTCGGTTCCCGCGGCAACGCGAATCAGAGGACCGGGAGTCGAAAGCTTCTTCCCAGCCTCGGCGAATGCCTCGACCATCACGCTCGCTCCGTCGTCGGCCTCGGGAAACCACTGTCCGTTCCTGATCTCGAGATTCAGCTCGAGAACACCATTGCGAAGGGTTCCCCCAGGAACCCGGTTGTCGTTGCTGGCGATTCGCTCAGGAGGTTGCTGAGAAAAGAGCGCGAGCGGAAAGACGAAAGCTGCGGCTGGCCAGAAGCGCGTCGCTCTAAACATCAGATAACCCTTCGTTCGAGGAGAGCTCAAAATACACGACCGCCATTGCGAAAGAGCAAGACATTTTTCGTACTGGCCAGGAAACGAATGGCCGGTAGCTTATTGACCCATGGCGCTCATCGACGACGTGCGCTCGAGCCTCGGATCCGCCTATTCCATAGAGCGCGAGCTCGGCGGTGGCGGGATGAGCCGCGTCTTCGTCGGCGAAGAATCCGCGTTCGGCCGAAAGGTCGCCGTGAAAATCCTCAAGCCCGAGCTTGCAGCGGGAGTCAGCGCCGAGCGGTTCCAGAGAGAGATCAGGCTGGCGGGACAGCTTCAGCACCCGAACATCGTTCCCGTGCTCTCAGCGGGAGTTGCCGCAGGACTTCCGTATTACACGATGCCGTTCGTAGACGGTCTGTCGTTACGCGCGCGACTCGAGCGGCAAGCGGCGGTTCCGGTCGCCGAAGCGATCGCCATCCTCAAGGACGTCGCACGCGCACTCGCATACGCGCACGACCACGGAGTGGTTCACCGCGACATCAAGCCGGAGAACGTTCTTCTCGCCGACGAAGCCGCAGTCGTCACCGACTTCGGAATCGCGAAGGCGATTCGCGCCGCGCGCACCGAAGGTGCCGGCGGCACACTCACCGGAACCGGCGTATCACTCGGCACACCCGCCTACATGGCGCCCGAGCAGATAGCTGCCGATCCCGCGATCGACCATCGCGCGGACATCTATGCGTTCGGCTGCGTTGCGTACGAAGTCTTGACGGGATCCGCACCATTTGCTGATCGCACACCGCAACAGCTATATGCAGCTCACCTGATGCAGAAGCCGGCACCACTTGGGGATCGGAGGCCCGATTGCCCCGAAGAGATCGCTGCGCTCGTGATGAAATGCCTCGAGAAAGAAGCGGCTGACCGTCCGGAGTCTGCACGCCAGATCCTTCATGCCCTGAGCGCCACAGCTTCAGTAGAGCGGCCATACACGCCCGGCAAGTCCATCAAGGGCAGGCAAACCGTGATGGCGGCTATGGCTGGAATCGCCGTCTTTTCAGCCATCGCGGCATATGCCACACGGAAGCCGGGCGCATCGGACACCCCGGGCATTCATTCACTCGCAGTCCTTCCATTCGAGAACCTTGGCGGCGACACAGCCAATGCCTATTTCGCCGAGGGGATGTCGGATGAGATCACGGCCGAGCTGACGCGTGTGCCGGGTCTCGTGCTCGCATCCCGCAACAGCGTTCAGAAGTACCGGGGGCTGGATCCGAAGCAGGTCGGCAAGGCGCTCGACGTCGGGGGTGTAATCGATGGAACGGTACGCAGGGCGGGGGACCGCCTTCGACTCACTGCGCAGCTCACCGATGCGTCGAGCGGAAGAATTCTCTGGACCGACACCTACGAGCAGCAGGTGCAGAACGTGTTCGACGTCCAGGATTCAGTCACCAAGGCGATCGTCAGGCAGCTCAAGCTGAAGCTCACCGGCAGTCAGGTCGCTGCGGCCACTTCGAACATTCAGGGAACCAGCGATCTCGAGGCGTACGATCTCTACCTGCGAGCCCGATACCTGCTCGCGCGGCGAGGACGACATCTCTATCAGGCGCTCGAGCTATTCGAAGAGGCGACGAAGAAAGATCCGGCCTTTGCACGAGCGTACGCAGGCTACGCGATGGCGGCATCAGTCCTTCCCCAATACACTGACACTCCCACTGATTCGATAACTCCGCTCGGACTCAAGGCAGCGCAACGCGCCATCGACCTCGACCCCAACCTCGCCGACGCTCACCTCGGTATCGGCAACATGCTTCAGATCGAGTTCAAATGGGAGGAAGCCGAGGCGCATTTCCGCCGCGCACTCGAGATCGAGCCGAACAACGCGCAGGCACACCAGTGGCTCGGCGACATGTACTGGATTGCAGGGCGCGCGAGCGAAAGCGTGCCGGAGATAAGAAAAGCCGTAGCACTGGACCCCTCTGCCAGTGCGATCCGCGCCGATCTCGCGGGAACGCTTTTCAATCTGAACCGCCTCGACGAGGCGATGGAACACACACGGAGGACATTCGAAGTCGACAGCGCGTTTCCATTCAACACACCGAACCTGGCGGTGATTCACTATCTCCGCGGGGATTACGATTCAGTGGTGACGATCAAGACCGACGCGTACCCGCCGTGGGTGACGATTTTCAGGATGTTGTCGTACGAAAAGCTGGGAGACAGTCGCAATGCCGCGTTCCTTCGCGACAGTCTCAGGGCGGCACTGCGCAAGCCTGGCGTAGACAACGATGGATCAAAACGCGCCCTTTACTTCGCGGCGATGCGGAACGTCGACTCGACTTTCTTCTATATCAATCGTGCAATCGACAAGCGCGGAGGGCTGGTCTACAACGCGGGAATTCCGTGCGTTTTTCTGTTCAACTTTCTCCACAACGATCCGCGCTGGGATGTGACGCTGAAGCGCATCAGGGCGCAGCGATGCAAGCGCCAGTGATCGGTCAAGGAACCAGCAGACCCTTGCCCCAGGCTCCCCTGAGCCATCGAAGGCCAGGATCCCGCTTCAGATGAAGCTGATAGTGCAAATCACCGCGCGGACTGTAAGCCTTCATCAGTTGAACGGCAGCCGCGGTATCACCGACAGCCGCGAGACCAGCGCCGACGAATGCGGGCTCATGGACCACCATGTTGCTCATGTCGAACAAACCCCGCGCGATGGCGAGTGTTTCACGCGCCTTTCCACGATCGCCGAGTGCCACCTGAGCCTTCGCCATTACCGACAGCGCATTGACCTTTTCGCGCCCCGTCGCGAGACGCAACACCACATCGATATGACGCATCGCTTCCAGCGGTCGCCCGAGAGCGACATTGATCTGCCCTGCCGCAATGCGGGAAACCTGATAAGTGGGATCGAGCTTGATGGCGCTGTCCGCCCATTTCAATCCGAGATCGTACTCGTCGTTCCACAGGTAATGCAGCGCGATGAAGGCGAGAGTCTGAACGTCGCCCGGATTCAGCTCAGCAGATCGCAGCCATGCAGCTCGCGCTGCTGAATCGTTCAAACTCTCCTGTTCGGCCATTCCCAGATCGTACCAGGCGCTTGCATCGGTACTGTCGATAGCCAGGGATTTCCGGATCGCGAAAAGCACAGGTCCGTTGTCGACGGGGTCGACGAGACGCGATACGCGTCCCTTCACGAGCCAGGCGGAAGCATCGTCAGGCCCCAGCTCGATCGCGCGGGCGCTCGCAGCTACTGCAAGAGCGACCAGGGAATCGCGCGGAATGCCGGGAATGAGGTAACCGCGCAGGTAGGATATCTGCGCGGTGCCGGCAAGTCTTGCCCACGCCGGTGCATACGAGGAATCCCTCGCGATCACCTGCGAGAACAACGCAATAGCACGCGCCATGCTCGGCGCAGTTCGACGCAGCTGCTCGACCTTCGCAATCTTGTAGAGCTCCCGCGCAGTCGAGTCCGAGCTCAGACGCTCCGAGCTCATAGGTCGTGCTGCTGCCGGCGAAGCAGCGGGCGTATCACGCTGCGATGACATCATCCGGGCGCCGAGAGCGATAACAATCGCCGCCGCGATACCAACGCCGGCAATGCGAAGAAGATGTTTTCGATCGATTCGCGGCCGACGGCCGGCGCGATAGGAGTCCAGCGCCTCGGCCAGCGCCGATGCGTTTGCATACCGGTCAGTCTTCTCGCGAGCGAGCGCTTTCTCGACAATGCGCTCCAGGTCTTCCGAAACGTCCAGGCGCAGAACGCGAAGTGGAACAGGTCGCCCAGTTAGCGCACGCGTGACAACTTCGCGTCCACCGGTGCCGAACGGGGGCTTGCCCGACAGCATCTCGTACAACACGCAGCCGAGCGCCCAGACATCAGACCCCGCATGAACTCCCTCGCCCAACGCCTGCTCGGGGCTCATGTATGCGGTCGTTCCGAGCGCGATACCGGCAGTCGTCAACGCGTCGTCGCGTGCCACATCGATTGCACGTGCGATTCCGAAATCGGCGATCACAGCGTGTCCGCGCGAGATGAGAATGTTCTCGGGCTTGATATCACGATGCACGATGCCGAGCGAGTGCGCGTAGCCAAGCGCGTCGGCCGCTTCGCGCGTGAGGCTCACGGCTTCGTCCAGACCAAGCTTCTCGTCTGAGTTGAGTCGATCGCGCAAGGACTCGCCTTCGACATACGGCATGACGTACCAGAGCCGGTCGCCCATCTCACCCGAGTCATGAACGGTGAGAATGTTCGGGTGCGACAGCCTTGCGGCGAGCTTGATCTCGCGCAGGAACCGCTCCCGCCCGAGAGCAAGGGCGATCTCACGGTGCATCACCTTGAGGGCAACGTCGCGATCGTGCCTGAGATCCTTCGCGAGATATACGGTCGCCATCCCGCCCCGCGCGATCTGTCGCTCGACCTTGTATCGATCGCCAAGAAGAGAAGCGAGATCCGTAGGAACGGCAGAGGTCACTCGACTAGCCCTTAGGCCACAGAAGCTCTTTGAGCGGCGGGTAGTCCTGGATAGTCTGGAACTCGATCTCGCGGTGCAGATACGGCTCGAAGTAATTCCCTTCCGCGAACGCCTGCTGAAGAAGCGTCACCGCCATCGCGCGATCACCGAGTCCGGCGGCGATGAGAGCTCGTCCGTAAGCGCTACTCTGACGTCCACCACCAGGAGTAATAACAAGCTTCATCTCGCGAAGCTCATTCATGTACGATCGCGCCGCGGTCGTATCACCGAGCCTTGCCGCTATGCGGCCCATCAGCGAAATGGGAACGGGAGAGTTTCGCACGCGGGGATCGTCACGGATTGCCTCGTCGATCATTTTACGCGCTTCTGTCAGGCGGCCAGCATGAAAGAGCGCCGAAACGATATTGAACTCCCTCTCTTCAGTCATCTCCGACTCGGGTCGGCTCTGATACCACGCAATTGCACGGTTCGCCAGCTCATCCGATTCCTTGAGAAAACCATGTGCTCGATATTCGCGCGCCGCAAACATCATCAATGCAGCAGGCGTATTCTCGGCGAATGATGATCGTCGCATCCTGTCGTTGATGAGCTCATTTACTTCCTTCACCCGCCCGAGTGCAGGTAATACCTGTGCAGCTTCGTAATCGACATTGAGACCCAGCTCGGCCTCGCGCTGAACGGCCTTGAGCTCGCTCGGCAGATCGTTGACGAGATGAAACGCGTCGGTTCTGATTCCCCATCCAAGGCTGAGCTTTCCCTCGGGATCCGCCCTGGTGATTGCGGTCACAGCCTCATGAGGGTAGCCGGCGTAGATGGCTGCCTGGGCCTGCTGTATCAGGATGATCGGATCGGGTGCGAGCTCTGCAGCCTTGCGAAAGGCCTTGATCGCCGACTCGTAATCAATTTTTCGCCATGCCATTGCCGCTTCGACGAGAAGACGGTCCACCGGAGTAAATCGCTCGATCTGCAGAGAGCGCAGCACGGTATCGGCCGGGACGAGCTCGACGAGCGGCAATACGAAAGTCGAATCGAGCATCAAGGCTTTCTCATGCTCCGCGTCCACCGCGCTGTTGTCGACTCCCGCAGTCTGACCGACACGCGGGATATCGGCGTCGATCCCGGCGCGGTATGCGCGATACGCCTCGTACTTCGGTGGCTCCGTCGCTTTCCTCGCCCAATTGCGAATGAGCGGATCGTTCAATGATGCGATCGCGCCGAGTATTCGGGGGCGCAGCATTTCAATAGCTGCTGACGGG
>DASWQD010000369.1:0-20274 GCA_036398255.1 Gemmatimonadaceae bacterium
AAAGAACTGTGCCCTGAGCGGCGTCCGCGGCACGACTGATGAAGCTGTTTGCCGACATGTCCACGCTGTCGAGGCTGTGGCGCGGCGCACCCCCGAATACTCCGCTGCTGCGGGAGATTGAGTCCCTCGCCCAGCCGCTGAGCCGGGTGGACGATATCGAACCGCTGCTCGAATCGATCGGCGATTCCCGATTCGTTCTGCTTGGCGAAGCCACTCATGGTACATCCGAGTTTTACAGGTGGCGGGACGAAATCTCCCGGCGGCTGATTGCCGAGAAGGGATTCTCCTTCATCGCTGTCGAAGGCGACTGGCCCGACTGCTATGCGGTCAACAGGTACGTCAAGGGAGTCGCCGGCGATTCGGCTGAGGATGTACTGCACGCGTTTGCGCGGTGGCCGACATGGATGTGGGCGAACCGCGAAGTCGTCGAGCTCGCCGAATGGATGAAGTCACACAATCGGTCTCTCCCATCCGGCGCGCAGGCAGGGTTCTACGGACTCGATGTCTACTCGCTCTGGGAGTCGATGCATTCGGTGCTCGATTACCTCGAGCGGATGGATCCATCGCTCGCGCAGAACGCGCGGCGCGCGTACTCCTGCTTCGAGCCGTACGAGGAGGACGCCCAGGAGTATGCCCGGGCGACCGCGCTCGTTCCGACGTCGTGCGAGGACGAGGCGGTGAGAATTCTTGCCGCGCTCCGCTCCCGCGCGGGTGAATTCCGCGACGATGGACCGGATGCGTACTTCAACGCCGAGCAGAACGCTCTCGTCGCGCGGAATGCAGAGCTCTACTACCGCACGATGGTTCGTGGTGGAGCTGCATCATGGAATGTGCGGGACAATCACATGGTCGAGACGCTGAATCGGCTGATGGAGCATCACGGCGCGAACGCGAAGGCCATCGTCTGGGAGCACAACACACACATCGGGGATGCGCGATTCACCGACATGGCTCGTTCAGGAATGGTCAACGTCGGGCAGCTGGTACGGCAGGAGCATGCGCATGAAGGTGTCTGCCTTGTCGGATTCGGCACACACCGCGGCTCCGTCATTGCCGGTCGCGAGTGGGGAGCGCCGATGCAGCGTATGGAAGTTCCCGACGCGCGACATGGCAGCTACGAGAACGCGATGCAGGAGGCCGGTATCGGCGATTCGCTCTTTCTCTTCCCGAAGGGCGACGCACCCGAAACAGAGAACCTGCGCGAGGTGCGCGGGCATCGCGCCATCGGCGTCGTGTACAATCCCGGAACCGAGCACTGGGGCAACTATGTTCCTACCATTCTCCCCGGTCGCTATGACGCGTTCCTGTTTCTGGAGAAGACCAGCGCGCTCGATCCCTTGCACATGCGCGTTCTGCGCGACGGCGAGGTGCCTGAGACATACCCAACCGGCCAGTAGTCTGACGGATGGAGCGCTGCGTCAGGGAGCGCGGGCAATCGCGCCGGTGATCATGAAGATCACAGCGCTCCGCTAGTTACGGCCGGGCGGCTCCCTTCGCCGCTCGCGCCTGACGCACGATTTCCTTCACATCGGCAAGCAGCGCCGGGGCGTCGTACGGGATCCCGTCCTTGATGGTCCATCGCACGCCCCCCGAATGAACCTGCTTTCCCTCGACGATGTGATCGACACCAGTCGGGTACAGCACCTTCAGGTTCTCGAGCGGATTGCCATCCACAACGATCAGGTCGGCGAGATAACCGACCTTGATGCGCCCCATGTCCGACTCGCGGCCAAGTATCTTCGCGTTGTTCGACGTAGCGTGCTGGATGACCTTGATCGTGTTGAAGCCGGCTTCCTCGTGCAACTCCAGCTCTCGTATGAGACCGAACCCGTAGAGCTGGTAGATGAAGCCGGCGTCGTCACCGGCGCCGATCACTCCTCCGCGCTGCTCGAACTCGCGCAGCGCATTCATCCAGATGCGGTAATTCTCCTTCCAGAAGGCTTCGTCGGTCGACGTCCAGCCGAGAAAATACGAGCCGTGCCTCGCCGGGTCCGGCTTGAAGTACTCCTCGAGTGTGGGATGCAGGTAATCCTTGAACCATGGCTGGTTCTGCGCCCGCATGAGGTCGCGGCTCGCCTCGTAGATGTCGAGCGTCGGCATCCACGCGACGTTTTTCTGAACCATTCCGTCCAGTACCTTGAGCAGCCTGTCGGGGTCGGCCTCGCGCCATAGCCGGCCCGCATATCGAAAGCGATCGACTTCGTTGTTGTAATTGTACGAAGGAGGGAAATTCTGGACTCCGTCCTTGATGGCTGCGTCCGGCACTCCGTACCAGTGCTCGATGCTCGTGACGCCGAGGCGTATGTCGTCCCACGCGTTCGTTTCCGCGACTCCGGCGTGGTGCGCCACACGAAGACCCGCCTTACGCGCTTCGTCGTGCAGGGCGTCGAGAATGTCGCGATGGGCGATGACGACCTTTATCCCGTCGACGCCTATTTTTTTCAGATCGCGAATCCGCTGTCTCGCCTGGTCCGCCGTCTCCGGAGCGGGCGGGTTGGAGAAGCGCGCGTAGACGAAGATCCGCGGCGACGCTATTTCTCCCCGCTCACTTTTTCCTCGAAGGTCGATCAGGCTCTGCGTGTCGTCTGCGCCAACTTCACGCACGCTCGTGATTCCGCTCGCAAGCCAGAGCTTGAGCTCATAGTCCAGGGGCTGCGGAATACCGCCTCGCTCGACTTGAACGTGCCCGTGACCGTTGATGAGACCGGGAAGAACGTACTTCCCTTTTGCGTCGATCTCTGTCGCAGCCGTCGGCCGCTTTGCTTTCCCGTTGGCGACAGACACGGGATCGAGCCATACGATCTCGGCGATTCGATTGCCGCGAACGACTATGTCCGCGGGTCCGATCGCGGGAGTTCCGGCACCATCGACGATTATTGCGTTGCGAATGACCAGTGATTCGGCGCGCCGCCCTGAGACAGGGATTTGAGCGGATATCTCTTCAACCGCAAAAAGCGCAGTGATCGCGAGGGCAAGGTACTTCACCAGAGCTCCGAGTCTTGGGTGGCCGGAAAATAATTCCTCCCTGACGATATGGGGCAGACAAAAAAAAACGGGCCCGGCGAACCGGGCCCGATGCTGCCAGAGAACTTCCTCTATTTGTTCAGCTTGAATACGAAGGCCTGCTGCACGACCTGCGACACGTTCCTGTTTCCAATCTGAGCGGCCTTGAATCGCATCCGCGGAAGTGCCGCCTTTACGGCTGCCGCGAATGCTGGGTTGGTCGAATTGAGGACCTTGAACGTGCCGGGCTCAGCGCGGCCGTTCTCGTTGACGACGAACTGTGCCATCACTTCGCCTTCGGCGCCGGACGCGCGCATGCTTTCCGGGTAGTCGACGTTCGTGCCCGAGATCGCTCTCACCTGCTCTTCGACCTCGAATTCCGCGTAAGTCTTGTCGGTGTCGACGGCGACGCCCGCGGCGGCACCTTCCTTCGTGCCTTCGCTGCCCTCGGTACCCGTCGCGCTTCCGCCCTTCACGCCTTTTCCGGTGAAGTCAGCCTCGCTCGTGATTTTCGCCGAGAGATCGATCTTCGGGATCTCGGTCGGAATCGTGACCGGCGCCTCGAGCACCTTGAATCCCTTTGGAGGTGCGATTTCCGGCGCAGGCGCAGGAGGAAGCGGGGCCGCCTGCGGCGGCTTGGGCGCGGCCTTCTTTTCCTTGGGCGGCGGAGGCGGCTCCTTCTTCTTCTCCACCGGCGGAGGCGGCTCGGCCTTCTTCATCTTTACGAAATTCACCTTCTGTTCGGGATTTTCACGGTCCTCAGGCACGCCCGCGCGGGCGGTCGCGAAAACCGCGAAGAAAACGATGGCCGAGTGCAGTCCGACGCTGAATATCGTGCCCCCCGTAGAGCGCTTTTTCCGGGGTTTTGATTCGAGAAGTGTATTCATCATTTGCGGCAACTCCCAGTTTGAAACAACACTATTTGGAAGAGCAAGCATCCTGCCATGATGTGCCATTCAAAATGTGTCTTGCCACTTGAATTTTGACGCCTTTTGCGCACTGATTCGTCTGGAAATGAGGACAATCTGAAGGCGGGTTTTCGATGAGACGTTTACTGACTTTCGCAGCGCTTCCAGCGCTCCTGGCGTGCACTGAAACGGCCGGGCCGGGCGGCACTCTTGGTGAGCTCGAGCACGATCCCATCCTCTTCGTGCACGGTTATGGTGGGAGCAGCGCCAACTGGGACACCATGCGCCAGCGGTTCGCGGCGGACGGCTGGCAGACCTTCGAGCTCTACGCTTACAACTACAGCTTCGTGAGCTCGAACGCGACGACCGCGGCGGAGATTCGCGATCACGTAAACGACATCATCGCGAAGACCGGTGCGACGAAGGTGGACATCATCGCGCATTCGATGGGCAGCGTTTCATCGCGCTACTACCTCAAGAATCTCGACGGCACCGCGAAGATCGATGCATGGGTCTCGCTCGGTGGACCGAATCACGGCACCGATGCGGTCGAGAACCAGAACTGCGGATTCACGCCGTGCCGCGAGATCGTTCCCGGCTCCGCTTTTCTGACAGCGCTGAATGGCGGCGACGAAACGCCCGGCTTGACTCGCTACGCTACGTGGCGCTCACCCTGCGACACGACGATCAATCCCGACGAAAGCGTGATTCTCATCGGTGCCACGAACACTCTCACCGCGTGCATCGTGCACTTCAACTTCCTGACTGATGCTACTGTGTATCAGCAGGTTCGTGCTTTCGTCGAGTAGCTTCTTCCTTGCGGCTTCGTAAAGCCCATCAGCGGCCGAACGAGAATCCAATCGAAGCATACGTGCGAGCATCAGCGGCCTGAGCGCCATCGAACTGATTGTAAGTCGCAATAGAGCCACCGCTCGTACGCCCGATCTCGCCGACGATCTTCATCACCTTTGCATTCAGCCACACCGTGCCGAAGATGTTCGTGCGAGTGATATCCTGGCCAAGCTGAATCGGACCACCCGTTCCGCCCTGCGTCGCCTGACGCGGCGCAACTGTCACCGTTATGTCGGCATTCGAGTCGTAGGAATCCTGACCAAACCCGGCGCCTGCCCCGAGAATCAGGAAACTCTTCCCGATCACAGCTCGCCAGGACTTTGCCTTTACGCTGACGTCCTCGAGAAAGAGCCGGTCATCACCCGACATGCCGGTGATGTCCACGCTCGGAAGCTCACGGACGAGGTAACTGACCGCGATGCCGGGGCGTGCCGATGTCTCGCGCAGCACGCCGAGCTTCGCGCCGAATCCGAACTTGAAGGAGCCGGACGGCACCTCGACTTCCACCGACTCGCCGCTGTATTCGGGGATGTACGATGCGCTGACCAGCCCGTCGATTGCACCGAAGCCGCTCGTCGAGAATCCGTTGAACAGACCTACCGCCAGGTCGGCAGTGAGGAATCCGATCGGCTGAGTGTCGAGCGTGTACGTATCCTGCCGCGCACCGCGCGTGTTGGGGACGACTCGATCAACTTCCGGCAGCGAGCCGTTGAGGCCGTTGCCCCGGATCCCAAACGAAAAGTGGCCGGGACCGCCGAGAGTGCCGGCGATTCCCTGCGTTGGATTGCCGCCGGCCAGCACCGCCCCGAGCTGCGGCGCCATGTACCGGAACAGGTCAATCGCCTTCTGACATGCATCCTGCGCAACCATGGTGTTGTCCGGCGAGCCCGACGATGTCAGCTGACCGGGAGGACACTGCCGGTCGATCTCCTGCGCGGACAGCGCGGCGCCAATCGAAAAAAGAAGGGCGACCGTTGTCGCCGCGAATTTTCCTGCCTTCATTGAGACTTCCTGCATCAGGGTACGTTGAACGACGCATGGCGCGCCTTCCGAGTCACCCCGAAAACAAAAATCCCGCGCGCCGCAATGGAACCCGCAGATCGCTAGAGAGCGAAATTTCCTGGGTGCTTTCCCTTGATGCCGCGGTAAAGATCCTGGATGGCATCGATGTCGGCATGGCGATCACCGGTGGTGAAAAACGGCGCCAGGATTCCGATCACCTTGCGCCCGAAGTCGAACACCACCGGGACAATCGGCACCTCGGCATTATGCGCGACGTGGTAGAAGCCGGTCTTCCACTCGGGAACGAATTTCCGCGTTCCTTCGGGAGCGATGATGAGAACCAGCTTCTCCGCCGATTGAAAGGCGTGCACTGCCTCGCTTACCCTGTCGCGACTGACTGATCTATCGACGGGGATCCCGCCCAGCCAGCGCATGAAGGGCCCGAGAGGCCATCGAAAAATCGTGTGCTTTCCGAGGAACGACCCCCGGAACCCGAGGGAGAAGTACGCCCACAGCCCGACGATGAAATCCCAGTTCGATGTATGTGGCGCGATGATCATCACGAACTTCGGCTCATCGGGCAGAGATCCCTCGAACTTCCATCCGGTGAGGGTCATCATCGTCCGCCCGATGAATCGCGAGAGCGCGTTCCCTCGCTTCGGAACTCTGGGGCCGACCGGGGGGACGTGGACTACCGTCGCCTGTCCCTTCGCGCCAGCATCGAGCACGCCGCATTGTACGCTTTCGATGCATCACTCCCCGTCTTCAGGCGGTCCCAGGTCATGTATTGCACCATTCCCGGCTTGGGCGGTGAGCCTTCGCGAACCACGGCTCCGTTCGCCGAATAGAACGACTCGGTGAGCCGCTTGACGCGCACGGGAGTGCACCGAAGCAGTGACGATTGCGTCATCGACATGTACGGCCGCTTGCTCTCGATCGCATGCAGCTTCGCATAATCCCAGCGTGTGCGCGTGAGATATGACCCGTCGGCGTTGCGCTTTGCGTTGGCGCTGTCGAGCGCGACGGTGACGTTCGAGTTCCTGAGAATGATCGGCCACGGCGCCTGCGCGCCGGCCGCTGCTGATGTCCCTGCAAACAGCACTGCAACAAGAAAGCTTGCTTTCATTTCCACCCTCTGAATGATCTTGTCCGCCTCAGGCGAGAGGCAGCGTAAAATTGAATTGAGCGCCGCTTCCGGGAGGGCTCTCCACCCAGATGCGGCCGCCGTGGGCCTCGACTATTCCCTTTGCAATCGATAGTCCAAGCCCCGTCCCCAGCTTCGCCGTGGACTTTGCCTGCCAGTATCTATCGAAAACGTGGTCGAGATGTTCCGCCGGAATTCCCGGGCCCGAATCCGCAACCGTGAACCGGACTTCACCGCTGTCGTGCGATGCGAGTATCCGGATCTCCCCACCCCTCGGCGTGAACTTGATGGCGTTGCCGATGAGGTTCGTGAATACCTGAAGGATTCTTTCGCGATCCGAAGCCACCTGGGGCAGGTCGGAACTCGTCTCTCCGCTCACTCTGATCTGCTTTGCTCCCGCGAGCGGAGTGGCCGACTCCATCACCTCGTTCACGAGCGACTGCACCTCCACTGCCACCGGGTCCACGGCAAGGCCGCCGGCCTGGATCTTCGCGACGTCGAGCAGATCCTGGATGAGCCTGTTGGCGCGAGTCGCCGACCGCTGGATCACCTCGAGCTGCTTGCGAGCCTGCGTGCGACGATCGTTCGCCGGCGCAACTTCGAGAAGAAACGACGCCGCCATGTGAATGGTGTGCACCGGATTACGCAAATCGTGCGAGACGATTGCAACGAGATCATCGCGTGCGCGTGTTGCATCCTTCGCCTCGCGGAAGAGCCTCGCATTTTCGAGCGCCACCGCGGCGAGCTGTGCGAGCTGCGTCAGGATTGCCTTGTCCGCTTCGTCGAATTCCTGGCCATCCTTCTTGTCCCACAGCTGAATTGCGCCAAGCTTGCGCCCGGTTCTGCCAAGCAGGTCAACGGTCAGCGTGTTCGGGACGTGAAATCCCGTCTTGCCGAGGTCCACAGCGTCGGGGTTCTCCGCGAGCATCGCGAGAATTTCGGGCGTGATCCCCGGCATCTCGTCGCGCGTTGCATCGGCCCATGACGTGAGCTCCTGGTCTTCTTCGGAAGGTGCGGACGCGCGCCACATCGCAGTCTGTGCCTCGAGCGATCCGCTCGACGCCGTCGTGTCCGCGTCGAGCCGCGTCTCGGCGTAGCGCGCATTCAATATTCGACGCGCATTCTCCGTGGTCGCCTGAAGCATGACGTCCACAGCCAGGGCCGAGTTGATGTCGATCGCCGCCTGGGCGACCGCCTGAAGCTGACCGGCATACCGTCGCAGATCACCTTCCGCACGACTCGCGTCGATCTCTGCCTGGTGAATTCGCAGGACGCCGCGCAGGCTCAAGGCGAGACGCTCGGGTGTAAGCGAGCTCTTCGGGATGTAGTCCGCGGCTCCCGCCTTCATCAGCTCCACCGCAGTCTGCTCGTCGCCGAAACCGGTGAGCATGACGAACGGCACCAGTATCCCGCGCTCCCGCGCCGCGCGCACGACATCGAGGCCGTCGCTGCCGGGCATGCGGTAGTCGAGCAGCGTGCAGTCGTAATGTTCTTTCGCGAGCTTCGCGAGTGCGCCCGCCGCATCCTCTGCCTCGGTGACGGTCGCCTCGAGACCCGATGCCTTCAGCGCACGGCGAACCGCCATGCGATCGACATCGTCGTCGTCTACTACGAGAATCTTCAGCCCGTGATTCGCCATTCGCTCAGGGCATCTCCACCAGCGTCCAGTATTTGTTCAGCGTCGTCATGCGCTCGCAGAAATTGCTGAACGTGACGGGCTTCAGAAGGTATCCGGCAACGTTCAGATTGTATGCGTCGATCTTGTCCTGGTCGTCGTTCGATGTGGTAAGGACGACAACCGGCGCGCTCGAAAGCTCGGGATCCGATCGAAGAGCCTGGAGGAATTCGATTCCGTTCATCTTCGGCATGTTCAGATCGAGCAGAATCAGCCTTCGCTCCGATGGAACCGTCCCGTCGCGAAGCATCGCCAGCGCTTCCAGCCCATTCCCTGCTACGTACAGCGGGTTGGAAACGTTGTTGCGCTCGAACGCGCGGCGGACGTTCATCACGTCCACCTCGTCGTCTTCCACGAGCAGAATGTTCAGCATTCGGTCCGACATCTAGTCATGCTCCGGTAATCTCGGTCTTTGGCCAGAGGAACCTGAATTTGGCGCCTTTCCCGACATCCGATTCCACCCACACCCTGCCGCCCTTTGCCTCGACGATTTTCTGGACTACAGACAAGCCGATGCCGGTGCCCTCGACCTTGTCGCGGGCCTCGAGCGTCTGGAATATGCCAAATATGCGCTCATGGTACTGCGGCGCGATGCCCTGCCCGTTGTCGCGAACCGTGAATTCATAGAACGGACCGGCATCTTCCCAGCCGATGCTGATGCACGGCGATTCCGCACCGGCGTGCTTGATGGCGTTCCCGAGCAGATTCATGAACACCTGCTGGAGCGGAATTTTTTCCGCCTTGACGCTTGGCATGTCCGGCGCAACGGTGACCGCGATCTCCCGCGGCGGCGCCATGAGCTCTATCACGTCTTTCACGAGCACGCCCGTCTCGATCGTCTCCGGTTTCGCCTTCGCCCGGCCGGCTCGCGAGTACTGGAGAATTCCGTCGATGAGCGCCTCCATCCGATGCACGCGGCCTCGAAGCAGGGCCATCTGCTCCTTGTTGTCGCCGGTCAGGCTGTCGCCGAGGTCTTCCTCGATCCACTGTGACAGGTTGGCGATGCCGCGAAGAGGCGCCTTCAAATCGTGGGACGCGACGTACGCGAACTGATCGAGCTCCTGATTGCTTCGCGCAAGCGCCTTGATGAGCTGCTCGCGCTCCGCCTCCTGCTGTTTTCTGTGCGTGATGTCGCGCAGCACCCCGGTGAACGTCTGGTCGCCGTCGATGTCACTGCGGGTGATCGTGAGCTCGGTCTGGAATTCCGAGCCATCCTTCCGCATGGCGGGCAGCTCGAGCCGCTGTCCAAGGACGTGAGCCTCGCCTGTCGCGGTGTAGCGCGCGAGTCCCGCCTTGTGAGCTTCGCGGAATCGATGCGGAATGATCAGCTCGGCGAGAGGCTTTCCGACTGTCTCCTCGCGAGAGTACCCAAACGTACGCTCGGCAGCGGGGTTGAACTCGATCACCCTCCCTTCGCGGTCCATCGTCACGATGGAATCCAGCGTCGACCGAAGAACGGCCGCCTTTCGCTCTTCGCTTTGCTTGATGGCGCGCTGCGCTGACAATCGCTGAGTGATATCGGCAAATGCGACGACCGCACCGCGGTGCTGACCGTCGAGAACGATGGGCGACGTCGAGTATTCCACCGATAGCGGAGTTCCATCCCGTCTCCAGAAGACTTCGTCCTCGGCAGAGGCGCTTCGGCCGCGCTGGCTCGCAAGAAAAATCGGGCAGTCCTTCTGCGCGTATGGACGACCGTCGCGATGCTGGTAGTGAATCATGCTGTGCATCTGCTTGCCGAGCAGCTCCTTCACCTTGTATCCGAGCATCCGCGCGCCCGACTTGTTGATGAAAGTGCAGTTGCCTGAAGTATCCATTCCATAGAAGCCCGCTTCCGTCGAATCGAGAAGCGCGGCCATCTGCCGGTTGAGGCGCTCCTGTTCCGCCTGTTGTGCCTTGAGCTTCTCCGCCTGCCGCGTGAGCTGGCGAGTCTGCTTCTCGATCATCTCCGCCTGGCGCTCGCGCTCGATGACGTCGATGCGAATTCCGCGATTGATCAGAATCGAGAGAAGGAAAGCCAGCGTGCCGCCGATGCCGATCACCAGGTATGCGAGCTGCTCGTCGCGGTGCTGGTTCGCCGCCCTGACCGTGAGGATCCGGTTCTCCTCCTCCTCCATGTGGTTGGTCAGGGAGCGCGCGTGATCCATGACATCTCTCGCCTGCCCGGTGCCGATCATCTCGCTCGCCATGGCGAAGCCCTGCCTGCTGCGAAGCCTGATGATCTGGTCGTTGAACCGAAGCTGGTCGCCGGCGACACTTTCGAGCGTGTCGAGGCGGTGCTGCTGCTCGGGGTGATCAGATGTGAGCCGTCTCAGCCGCGCGATGGATGTCGGGACCAGCGTGCGAGCCGCGTAATAGGGGCCCAGGAATGATGAGTCGCCGGTCAGCGCAAACCCGCGCGCAGCCGTTTCGACGTCGACGAGGCCTGCCAGGAGCTTCTGCTGCTCGAGCAGAACGGTGCTGGTATGGTTTACCTCCTCGAAGGATTTGGCGGCGCGCCTGAGTGTCCAGTAGGACATGGCGCTGACCACGAGAACGAGGAGGGCAGTGACTAGTCCCGCAGCGATCTTCGAGCGGAGAGGGAGATTGAACTTTTCGCTCATTTGGATGAGCTAAATCTAAGGGTGAAACGATTTGGCGGATTCGGCGGAGGAAAACCTCAACACGGAGCCACGGAGTACACGGAGCATCCACGGAGAATTCTTGTTGTCAACTACGGGAAACGCGTAGTTCCGTCGTTTAACTACAAAGGCTCTTCCGTATTCGGCGTGGGTCAAGTCACAACGTGAGCGGAACACCGGGATTTACCGCCGAGCACGCCGAGGTCGCCGAGAAGGCGGAAACCGCATTGGTTTCCTTGTATTCGATCGAGCCGCTAACAGCTTGTCGTGATCGACTCAGGAAGAGACCCAACAACCGCCGTTTCGGCGGGCTCGGCGCATCTCGGCGGGCTCGGCGGTTAAATCCCGGGGTCGCTTGTTCGACGAGCGAGCTCTAAAGCCGGAAGACCCACAAAAAAGAACTCCGTGAATGCTCCGTGTACTCCGTGCCTCCGTGTTGAGGTTTTCAGGAGCCGCGAGGAATATCTATCGTCGCCCCCCGAAGAAGTACCAGACCACGAGCACGATGAGCACAGCCGCCCCGGCGATGACCGCGACCTCAGTTGAGTCGAGCTTCATATCAACGGTCCCCGGAAGGATTTGAGCCGCAGGCTGTTCGTGAGAACGGACACACTCGAGAGCGACATCGCCGCACTCGCCAGCACGGGAGACAGAAGCCAGCCCGTGGCGGGGTAGAGAACGCCGGCCGCAATCGGAATTCCGATCACGTTGTAGACGAACGCCCAGAAAAGAGTCTGCTTAACGGTACCGATGGTCGCGCGTGAGAGCGCGATCGCCGTTACAACGCGCCGCAGGTCGCCTCGAAGCAGCGTCATGTCGGATGCTTCGATTGCCACATCGGTGCCCGAGCCGATCGCAATTCCGACATCGGCCTGCGCCAGGGCGGGAGCATCGTTGATTCCGTCGCCCACCATCGCGACGAGCTTGCCTTCTCCCTGAATGCGCTCGACCTCCGCCGCCTTGTCCGCCGGCAGAACCTGCGCGCGGACAGTGTCGATCCCCGCGCGCGCAGCAACCGCAGACGCGGTGCGGGCATTGTCGCCGGTGAGCATCACGACTTCGAGCCCCATCCGGCGCATCGCGGCAATTGCCGGCGGCGACTCGGGGCGAATCTCGTCTGCGATCGCGATGACTCCGTGCACTGCATGATCGGCGGCTATCATGACTGGAGTTCCTCCGCTCGCCGCGATTCGATCGACGATTGGGGCTGCTGCGCTGATATCGATGCCTTCCGCCGAAAGCAGCGCGCTGTTGCCGATGATGATGCTGCGCCCCTCCACTATCGCCCGCATTCCCTGCCCCGGCAGCGCACTGAACGAGCTGCCTCGTGCAAATGCGATCCCTCTTTCACGCGCTGCTTCCACGATCGCCTTTGCGAGGGGATGCTCGCTGTCGGATTCCGCGCTCGCCGCGAGAGCGAGCAGATCGCTCTCACCACCGACCAGCGGAACGATCTCGGTCACCGAAGGCTCACCCCGCGTGATCGTACCGGTCTTGTCCAGGATGACCGTCGAGACCCGATGCGCTGTCTCGAGGCTCTCGCCGCTGCGGACGAGTATGCCATGCTCGGCCCCGACGCCTGTGCCGACCATGATCGCTGTCGGCGTCGCGAGACCGAGAGCACACGGGCAGGCGATGATGAGCACCGAGACGAAGTTCACGAGCGCGAGCGTGAACCGGGTATCTGCCGGAGCGAGCACGAACCACGCTCCGAATGTCGCGATCGCAATACAGAGCACGACCGGCGTGAAGATTCCGCTCACGACGTCCGCCAGTCGGGCGATCGGCGCTTTCGAGCCCTGTGCTCTCTCCACCATCTGGACGATTCGAGCGAGCATCGTCTCACGTCCGACTTTCGTCGCCTCGAACGTCAGTGAGCCGGTGCGATTGATCGTCCCGCCGAACACACTTGAGCCCGCAATTTTTTCGACTGGCAGGCTTTCACCGGTGAGCATTGACTCATCGATTGCGGAAGCGCCGTCGCGAACTATTCCGTCCACGGGGATTTTCTCTCCCGGACGAACGAGGATGACATCGCCGGGAACGACAGCTTCGATCGCGACCTCCCTTTCCATGCCGTCTTTCAGGACGGTCGCCGTCTTCGACTGCAGTGTGATGAGCCGCTTGATCGCCTCCGACGTTCTGCCCTTTGCACGCGCTTCGAGCATCCTGCCGAGCAGGATGAGCGCGATGATCACGGCAGCCGCCTCGAAGTAGACCGGCACCGGCATGCCCATGCTGTCACGCATGCCTGTCACGACAGCAAACAACGAGTACACGTAGGCGCTGCCTGTGCCGAGCGCGATGAGTGAGTTCATGTCGGCTGCGCGATGCCGGAGCGCGGCCCACGCGCCCCTGAAGAACTGCGCGCCGGAGTAAAAGACTACCGGAGTCGTCAGGAACAGCTGCAGCCATCGCGCACCGGGGAAATCGAGTGCGGCGATTCGTCCGTGCGACATCGCGATTGCGAGCACCGGAAGCGCGAGAATCACCGCGATCAGGAATTTGTTGCGGAGCCGCTCATACTCCTCGCGTCGAACGCGCGCGACTTCATCCTCGGCTCCAACCGACGCCGCCGCGTCGCTCGCGGGAACGATCGCGTCGTAGCCGGCACCGCGGATGGTCTCGACGATCCTGTCGACGCCGGTCACTTCGGGATCGAATCGAACCGTCGCGCGCTCAGTAGCGAGATTGACCGTCGCCTCCTCCACGCCCTCCGCTTTTCCGAGCGAGCGCTCGATACGCGCGGCGCATGCGGCGCAGGTCATGCCCGTTATGGGGAGGTCGATTCGCTCCGACTGCATCGGGGGCGAGACAGTGGCTGGCATATCAGCGCCCGTTCCTGTACATGAGGTCGACGATCTCATCGTACATCATGCCCGCCTCTTCGTCGCTCGACTTGATCGCCGTCGTCGCGCAGTGGCGGAGGTGGTTTTTCATCAGCTCGCGTCCGACGGCTCGAAGGGCCTCGTGAACGGACGAGATCTGGGTCATGATGTCGGCGCAGTAGCGGTCGTCCTCGACCATTTTCTGGAGTCCGCGGACCTGCCCCTCGATGCGCTTCAGGCGCTTGAGATTCCGCTCCCGCGCCCCGGGATCGACCATGACGGCCTTGCGCTCATGAATGTTCATGAGACCAAGGATACATACCCCCGGGGGGTATGTCAATACCCGCTAGTTGCCCAGCTTTCCCCGCCTGTAGACGTGAGAGGGATACCGCCAGCAATCGGGGGTGTTCGTCCCGCGGACGCAGCCGTTATAGCCCAGCAGCGCCTTTTTCAGATTGGGAGAGCGATTCAGGTTGTCGGCGAGTACGGCGACACCGTGACAGATGTTGGCCTCGATGTCGAAGAGATCGCCCGATCCGCATCCCCATTTCCCCGCGTGGAACGGCATCACCTGCATCAGGCCGCGGGCCCCCACAGAGCTCCGCGCCCGTGGATCCAGCCACGGATTTTCAGTCAGCAGGACGCCCACCAGAAGCTGCGTACCGATGTTCCGCTTGCGCCCTTCCCTGACGAGCGCTGTCGATATCCGGTTGACTACGTTCCGGTCGGAATTGTACCGGCGCAGGATGCCCGCGACGTAAGCCTCGTCGCTGCCGGAAGGAAAGCTGTCCGATGGATGAGGGCCTCCGAGCTCCGCTGCAGTCGGCCGTTCGCGGAGGACGAGATCGAGGATGTCGGAGAGCGAGGGCTTCGCGGCGGTCACGATCGCCGCCGGAAAAGCGACCGTCGCGACAGGCGCCTCGAGAGGGGCCACGCCGGATGCTTCGGCCTGGCCCCTTTCACGCAACCCCATCACGACAGAAAGGGCGATCACTATCGCCCCCATCGAACCGAACAACCTCAAGCGCCTCATACTTCTTATACTAATCGCCCCATCCCAGGTTCTGGACTTCAGGTATTCGAACGATGACAAAATCTCCAAGGCTGCCATTTCTGATGCTGCTGCTTCTGCCCGTTTTCCTCGAGGCGCAGCAGGCGCAGGTCCGCCAGTATCGCCCCGCGAACGAGCACGCCATTCTCTCGGAGTTCTTCGATCTCCTTGCAATTCCCAACGTCGCCTCGGACTCGGCGGGAATTGCCAGGAATGCAGCGTTCATCACCGGAATGATGACCAGGCGCGGTCTGTCTCCACGCCTGCTTCTCCCCAGTGACAAGAAGTCACCGCCACTCATTTATGGTGAATGGCGCGTACCGGGCGCCGCGCGCACGATTGTCTTTTACGCTCACTACGACGGCCAGCCCACCGATCCGGCGAAATGGACCGGCAGCGAGCCCTGGAAACCGGTGCTGCGCACCGCTCCTCTCGAGCGCGCGGGCAAGATCGTACCGATGCCGCCTCGAGCATCGCGCATCGATCCGGAATACCGTGTCTACGCGAGGTCCGCGTCCGACGACAAAGCCGGAGTGATGGCGATCATCGCTGCGATAGACGCGCTCAAGGCTGCGTCGCAAGCGCCGCGCGTCAACGTGAAGATCGTCTTCGACGGCGAGGAAGAGAACGGCTCTCCGCATCTCGATGAGATCCTGCGCGCAAATGCCGATCTGCTGAAGGCCGACGCATGGATCATCTGCGACGGACCAGTGCATCAGTCCGGACGCAAGCAGGTAGTGTACGGAGTGCGCGGCGACATGAACGTCGACGTGACGGTGTACGGCGCAAACAGACCGCTTCACAGCGGGCACTATGGAAACTGGGCGCCGAATCCCGCGTTTCTTCTCGCAAGCCTGCTTGCTTCGATGAAGGACGAATCAGGCCGCGTGCTCATCAGCGGATGGTACGACGATGTCGTCCCGCTCGGTGAGCTCGAGAAGAAAGCGATTCGCGCGCTCCCTCCGTTCGACGACTCGCTTCGCGTGCAGCTCGGCCTGGGAAAGACTGACGGCAACGGGCAGTCACTTGCCGAGCTCATCAATCAGCCCTCACTCAACATCAACGGATTCGTCAGTGCCGAAGCCGGCGCCCGAGCGCGAAACGTCATTCCCACGATTGCAATGGCGACGCTCGACATTCGCCTCGTGAAATCCGTCGACCACAAGCGGCAGCTGGAGCGCCTGATCGCTCACGTTCGCAAACAGGGATACACCGTTCTGGACCGCGAGCCGACTCGCGAAGAGCGGCTGCGACACCCCCGCATCGCCACGATTACGCAACGGGGCGGAGGTTACAACGCAGAACGAACCCCGATGGATCTTCCGATCTCACGATCGGTACTCGCCGCCGTCGAGTCCTTTTTCCCGGGTCGTACGCTCGCGATCCCGACCCTCGGCGGAAGTCTCCCGCTCTCCGTCATCAGCGAGGCGCTGAAAGTCCCCACGATCACGGTGCCGATAGCCAACTACGACAACAACCAGCACGCCGAAGACGAGAGCATCAGGGTGCAGAACCTCTGGGACGGCATCGACACCATGGCCGCGCTGATGCTGATGCGATAGCCGTTCATGCCGATTTATCCGCGGTGTGTAATGGATTCGTAAAAACGAGGAATTTCGACACTTACCTGCAAACCTTCCGTAGTGTCGTTATGTCCAACGTTGCAGAAAGGACAAATGAGCAGGGCCGAATCAAAAGCGAGGTACTTATGCAGGCACCATGGCATGAAGGCGACGTAGCACCGGCAACATGCAGTGTTTGCGGAAAGCAGGTGAACGCACGTTATGAGACGCGAGACATTCGCATGAACAGGTCCGCTGTAACGTTCTCGAACATTCTCGTCGGAGTCTGCAGTGAGTGTGATTCGATCATGCTTCCGCGACAGTCCATCGCCCAGATCAGGGAATTGAGCTGCTGGAAATAGAACAAAAGAGGTGAGTCTGGCGCTGTGGGGGCGGCCAGACCGGGCCCGTGATGCGGAGGATCGCATTGCGGGCCACTTTTTTTGTTCGGCGCTAAGCAGCAAACGTTTTTGACCACGGCTGCGACTCACCTACCATGACGGCAATGGAGCTTCACCTGGAGCCTGCCACCGTACTCGAGAAACCCGCCGCCGACAGCGACGCCGCATTGATTGCCGCGGCCATCAGCGGCGCCGAGCCGGCGTTCAGGGAGCTCTTTCGCCGGCACACACCGCATCTTCTGCAGTTCGTCTCACGCGTGCTGGGTGCTTCGCGCGCCGACGCCGAAGATGTGGTGCAGGACACGTGGCTCCGCGCCTATCCGGCGCTCGTCACGTTTCGCAACGAATCGAGCTTCTCGACATGGCTGTGCTCCGTCGGGTTGCGCGCCGCGCTCGATTCGATGCGCCGCGGCAAGCGACACATCGCGGACACGCTGTTCGACGAGGATACGCACGCCGAGCCGCCGAGAACCGAAGACAGGATGGACCTCGAGAAGGCAATCGGCTGCCTCGCACCGGGATACAGGATGGTGCTCGTGCTCCACGACGTGGAAGGCTTCACGCACGAAGAGATCGCGCTACAGCTCGGCATCGCGCCGGGCACTTCGAAAGCGCAGCTGTTCAAGGCGCGGCGGGTAATGCGCGCGCTGCTAACCGGAAGGGAGAACATCGATGTACAATGACGACGAGATCGAACTGACGCTTGCAGAGCGCGCTGCTCTCGCGTCGCTTCCCCGTGAAATGGAAACGGGCGACATGCTCGAGGCGAGAGTGGTCCGCGCGCTGAGGGACAAGGGGCATTTCGGCGAGCCCCCGGTGAGGCGCCGAGGCTCTCTCCAAGTGATGTGGCGAATCGCCGCAGCCCTGGCACTGTTTGCCGGCGGCGTTGCGACCGGACGTTACATCCTCGCGGCCGACGTACCCGAGAGTGCTTCGATTTCCGCCCGCGCATCGAATGACCGGAACGCGCGAGACACTACTCCGCGCACCGAAACGCGTCCGGTCCGACAGAATGAAACCGTGGTCGCGGAAAGGGAGATGTGGCTGTGAGAATTCGTTCAGCCTGGTTCGCGTATGCGGCCGTCGTGGTGTGCGCGCTCATTCCGCGCGGAGTTGTGAAGGCGCAGGTTGCATCAGCCGGCGGGCCGGCAACGGCGTGGTCGACCGGTACCAACTATCTCGGCATAGAGAATTTCCGGTGCGACTGCACGCTGAGCCCGGCGTCGGGCAACTCTCCGCGCCGCTTCGTGTTTCGCTCCGAGCCGATGGTGCTTGGAGTCGCGAGAGGAGGTGCATCGTGGGGACTACTCGCCCGCGGTGATTACATCACTCACATCGACGGCGTTTCTGTTCTTACACGCGATGGCGCGCGCCGCCTGGCCGAGATCGAGCCGGGGGACGACGTCGACCTCACCATCCGCCGCAGCGGCCGGACGCTCAAGGTCGCTCTTCATGCAAAGGACACTCCGGCGAATGTCTATGTCGCTGCACCTCAGGCAGGCGGCTATTCGATCACCTGGGATGCGCCGCCAATCCCCGCAACTCCGCCGGCGGAGGCAGCCGTTCCGGCGCCACCGGGTGTATGGGTTGGAGTTGTAACTCCGAGGCCGGCCCGGCCGGCTGAACCATCCAATGCACCGGTCGGACCGAGTCCAGTCGCTGTGCCTGCAACTCCAGTTGCGCCGGTCGTTGCAGCCTCGCCCAGCGGATGGTTCGGTTTTTCGATCCGCTGCAACAGCTGCGGGTGGTCATCGCGCTCGAGCGATGATCCGCCCGTCTGGGAGTCGGACGAAACGCCCGAGCTCGCACGCGTGTCGGCAGAAAGTCCCGCGGGACGCGCGGGCCTGCGTGCCGGTGACAGAATTACCCATATCGATGGGGTTTCCATGCTGTCGCGCGAGGGCGGCCGCAGGTTTGGCCGCGTGAGACCCGGACAGAGGGTTCGTCTGACAATCCAGCGCGGATCGAGCACTTTCGTTCGCGAGGTGACACTTGGAACGCGGCCGGAGGTTCGTGCTGCAATGGCCGCCACGACTCCGCGTACGCCCGCTCCGCCATCGATGCGGCGCGAGCTGCGCTACACCGGCCAGATCGACAACGTATCGGTCGAGGTGTGGAGCGCTGGAGGACCGACGGTCGAGAAAATCGGCGACACGATGGTCATCACGGTCGGGGCGTCAGTCGTCCGCATCAAGGTCGATCCCAAGAAGTGAACGCGGGAAGGCCCTCAGAACGCTATCCAGTAGGTCGCTTTGACGAGGAAGATGTTGTCGGGATGCGCATCGAACAGCGCAGAGCGGTCCCGCGCAAAGTCGAAGTTCCCGATCGGCTCGGTGTCCGAGCGGTTCTGCTGCCAGACGAAGAACAGCGTCGAGCCCGGACGGTACTCCCACCGGACCACCGCATTGCCGCGAAGCGCCCGGAAGTTGAAGTCCGGATCCGCGATCGTGAATGACGACGCCGGTCCGGACGGACCGTCAGGATCGATCGTGTGCATTCGCTGGCCGTTCACCACCGATGAGCTGATCTCGTCTCCGCTGAAAGTGTGCTGCGTGCGCTTCCGGCGCTCCACATACTCGTTGAACGTGACATAGTCGCCGCTCGCAATCAGCGGCTGCGCAAAGAGCTCGAAGGTGAGGGTAGGAGTGAACGTCACGTTCGCTCTCGTGTTCATCGACAGCTGCCTCTGCCGGAGCCCGGCGAAGATGTAGCGTCTCCCATAGAACTCAGTCGCGGTGGGATCCGGGACGGATGTCACGAACTGCGCAACCGATCCTCCGCGGAGGAAGGTCGGCCCCGCCGAAAGCTGCACATTCGACGTGGGCTTGTAGGTGATGGTCGCATTCAGGTTGTAAGTGTCCGGACCGTAATCGAAATCGTTGAAGTTCGGGTTCGTCGAGATGGACAGCGTCTTTCGCGCATCGGTGCCGAGGAAGATCTGGTGATAGCGGTATCCGCGCGTCCTCACGACAGGTCCGCCCCGCAGCAGCCGGTCGTCGAAGACGCTCGGCGTTCGAATCACGAACGCGTTCGCCTGCCAGTAGTTGCGAAGCTGGCCGAAAATTCCGATCGCAAATTCGCGATCAGTGAGATCTCCGTCGTAGTTGTACTGCTGCTGGGCGCTGATCACCGCGAAATAGTTGCGGTAGATGGGGCCCGGCTTCGTGATCGAGCGGGCGAAGTTCGCGTTCATCCAGACGTAGTCGGACGTGGTGTTGAACGAGATG
>DASWQD010000370.1:0-13911 GCA_036398255.1 Gemmatimonadaceae bacterium
CACCCGCCGATCTCGAGTCGTGCCAAGCGCAGATCAGGCCGCTTCGCAACGAGGGAGCTTTCACTCCGCCAAGTCTCGAGGGAACACTCGTGATTCCGTCGAACATCGGCGGTGCGCACTGGGGCGGACTCGCGTTCGATCCGGCGCGGAAGATTGCGGTAGTTCCCGTAAATCGTCTCGCGTCGATGGTGCAGCTCATCCCCGTCGATCAGTTCGACACCGCCCAGGCACGGGCGAGCGCTTCGCGCCTCGGCGACGAATACACGCGAATGCACGGCACTCCGTACGTGATGCGTCGGCGAATTCTTGTTTCCGAGAACGATCTTCCCTGCTCCCCTCCGCCATGGGGAGCCCTCGTCGCAATCGACCTCAACACCGGCACGAAAAAGTGGGATGTGCCGCTCGGCGATCCCACGACCCTCGGCGACGCTCTGAAGCAGATGCCATCGCCGCCGCAGGGATTGCCGAATCTTGGAGGCCCCATCGCGACTGCAGGAGGCGTGGTTTTCATCGGTGCAGCGCTCGATCGGTTCATTCGCGCATTCGACATCGAAAATGGACGAGAGCTGTGGCGCGGGCCGCTGCCGGGAGGAGCTCGTGCAACGCCGATGACGTACACGATGAACGGAAGGCAGTTTGTCGTGATCGCGGTGGGAGGCAACGAAGATTGGGGAAAGGGCGACTACATCGTCGCGTTCGCCCTGCCGCAGCGCTGAAGATGAGCCAGAAAAGACCACTCGCAGTTCTCTTCGATCTCGACGGAACCCTGATCGACACCATCGGGCTCCTTCTCGAATGTGCGCGTCATACTTTCGAGGGCCGTACTCCCGCGCCGACCGACGATGAATGGATTGCCGGAATCGGCACACCGCTCCGAAAGCAGTTCGCGGCATACACGTCGTCCGACGAAGAGATCGAGGCGCTCACTCAGCGTTACCGCGCATACCAGCGCGAGCATCACGACCGGCTCACGACTGCATTTCCTGGAGTGCTCGAGACCTTGAACCTGCTCGAGGCGCAGGGACACCCGATGGGAATCGTCACGAGCAAGTCGAACGAGATGATGGACCGCGGGCTCGAGTGGGTAGGCATCATGCGTCACATGCGAACGCGCATCGGGATGGATAACGCGAAGAAGCACAAGCCTGACCCGGATCCGGTTCTCACCGCACTCGACGAGCTCGGTTACGAAACTCATGAAGCGATCTTCCTCGGCGACTCTCCGCACGATATCGCATCGGGCAACGCGGCCGGTGTTGTCTCCGTTGCAGCGCTATGGGGCCCGTTCACGCGCGAACAGCTCGAGCCTTATCACCCCGCTCACTATCTCGAGCGCATCACAGACTTGCCGGATCTGATCGAAAGGCTCCCTGAAGCCCGCTAACCGAGCACAAAGCGCGTTACGAGGTGTATTATCCACATCTGAACCCCCACCCCCACTGGAGTTTGAATTACATGGGAGTTTCGTTCCCCGCGGGAACCATCGTTCGCACGGGCGCCGAGCGTGCACCGCTCGTCCGCCGGACTTATGCGCTCGTTTTCGTGAGCGTGCTCGTCACAATCGCAGGAGCGATGTTCGCGCTGTCACAGCCGCGGCTTCTGAGTGCGGTAGCTGCGCATCCATTCCTGGGGATGATTGCGGTATTTGCGCCGCTCTTTCTTGTGATGAGTGCGCGCGACGTGTTTCCTGTCAACATTGGCCTCGTCTTTCTGTTCACGTTTGCAATGGGCGTTTACATCTCACCCGTACTCTATGTGTACGGACAGCAGCACCCAGGACTGATCACGCAGGCGGCGATGCTCACTATCGGTGCATTCGGAGTCCTCACGTCGTACGCGTTCATGTCGCGGCGAGATTTCAGCGCTTGGGGGAGCTTCTTCAGTGTAGGTGTGTGGGTCGTGATAGGCGGAATACTTCTGAACGTTCTGTTCTTCAAGAATCCAGCGTTTCGGGTTGCGCTGGCAGGCATCACCGTTCTCGCGTTCAGCGGGCTTCTCGTCTTCGATACCTGGCGACTGCGCAACACCTATGGGCCGGATGAGTACGTCTCGGCGGCAGTCAATATCTACCTCGACCTGCTCAACCTCTTTATGGCTCTCCTCCGCATACTCGGCGGCAGGAGAGACTAGGCCAGCGAGTCTCCGCCATCAGGGGCGGCCGGCGCTTCGTCTACCTGGTCGATCGCTTTTGCAAGAGCGATGTCCTTCGCCGTAACGCCGCCCGAATCGTGGCTGGACAGGGTCAGCGTCACCTTCGAGTACCGGATGTCGATGTCGGGGTGATGGTCCGCTGACTCCGCGAGTCCCGCGACCCGGTTAACGAACTCCATCGACTGCGCAAAATTCCGGTACTGGTACGTCCGCGTGAGCGCGTCTCCGCGGCGCGACCAGCCCGGAAGACTACCGAGCTCACGCTGAATGGCGATGTCCGATAAGAGCTCAGCCATGGGTCACCTCGTCATTTCACAACGTTCAAGCGCGGGAAGATAACGCGCAATCTCGCGCCCGCTTGCGTTTCGGTGTATGTTCGGTACAAAGAGGCGCAGAGATGACAGGAATACAGAGGCAGAGAACGCAGAAGAAAAAGAAGCATGCTTCCGCAAAGCAGGAGCCGCTTTTCGGCGAGACCTACGAGCGCGAGTCGCGGCTCCTTCCCATCATCGGCCAGCAGAAGGACATCCGCTACTACTCGTCCTTCGCGAAGAACGTTCTCAACGGGCCCGAAGTCACGGGAATGGGATTCTGGTCCGTGAACCCCTACGTCGGATGCGCCTTCGGATGCGCCTACTGTTACGCGCGGTACACCCACCGGTACGTGATGGAGCGTGCGGCGGACAGTGACCGCATGGAAAATGTGCTTCACGACAGATATGAGGAAATGCCGCCCTGGCTCGCCTTCGAGCGGAACATATTCGTCAAGCAGAACGCACCCGATGTGCTCGCGCGCGCTCTTCGACATGGCAGTGACAAGCATCTAGCGCTGCTCAAGGGAGAGACGATCGTCATCGGCACCGCGACGGATCCTTACCAGCCCGCCGAGCGAAGGTTCAGAGTCACGCGCCGGATCCTGGAAGTTCTTGCCGGGCATCCAGGGCTCAAGATCAGCATCATCTCGAAGAGCCCGCTCATTACTCGTGACATAGACCTGCTTTCCCGTATCAACAGGATCTCCGCGCTGCACATTCATCTTTCGCTGATCACGCTTCGCCGCGATCTCGCGCGCAGGCTCGAGCCGAGATCGCCCACTCCTGAATCGCGCGTGCGCGCTCTCGCGCGGTTGCGGGAAGCGGGGATAGACGCGGGAATCAACTGCATGCCGGTGCTTCCCGGCATCACCGACAATCCATCGGACCTCGAGGCGCTCGTCAAACGCGTGAGTGAAGCGGGTGCAACGTACGTTGGAGCGTGTGCACTGCGACTGCGCTCGACTGCGCGCAATCGTTATCTGCCATTCATCGCGCAGGAATTTCCGCATCTCGAGGAGCGGTACCGGAACACATACGCGAACAGTCACAACGCGGGCGAAAAGTATCGCGAAGGGCTCGCGCGATTCTTCGACCGGATCTGCGCGAAGTACCGTGTAGAGAGCTGGAGCAGGATGAAAAGCGATGAAGACGAAGGGGATGAAGCGCTCGTCGAGCGCCTCACCCCCTCGGAACAGCTGACGCTTCCGGGCTTTGCTAAAGAGTGACTACTCTTCCTGGCTCGGCATGTTCACGTCGGCTGCGCTGTAGCCGATGTTGAGTGCAACGAGAACTGCTGCTGCATTGTTCGCAACGCCAAGCTTACGCGCGCAGTTGCGAATGCCGATCCGGGTGGCAGCATCGAGTCTGCCGGTGACGCGGTTGTTGCCGCACTTCGAGTCTCTGATCTCCTGCTGCAACGCCAGGAATTGTGCACCGGTGAGTCCCGCAGCTCCCTTCGACGTGGGGCATCCCCACGGGCAGGTCGTTCCGTCCGAAGGCGGAACCGGCTTCGGCTCGAGAGTCGAATCCTTTGCAGCGGTGGTCACGGGCGCCGGCGCCGGCGCGGTTACCGCGGGCGCCGTCGTGTCTTTTGCCGTCGTGTCAGTCGGCACCTGTGCGAAAACTGTCGCAGGCAGCACAACGAAACCGGCGGCTACTGCCAGCATCCTCAGCTTCATCCTTTCCTCCTTCGAGTTATCTAATAGTCCGGCCTGAACGCCAGTAAGATTGCAAAGAAGAGGCCGCTGAGGCGAGGGATGCTTACCGCACGAGCAGGAATCCGATTACTGCTCCAATCAGCACGATCGCGATTCCACCGGCGACTACTGCTGTTTTATTGAGCGGGGCAGCGGGCACGGCCTCGTCGGGAACCGCGGGGATATCGGGCAGCGAGCTCAGAATCTTGCTTCGAACGTGGATCGGCGTATGCCGCTTCCTCAGGGACTCGGCCTCGCTGTTGATGCGTGCCCACAGCTCGGCGGTTTCCTGCTCGTCGGCCGTCGCGAGTCCTTCGCGCGGCTGCTCGCCGTCGAGCCAGGCCTGCACGGCCGGCGTCGCGGGAGGTGTCTTCCTGTGAATCTTCTTCTCCGGCGGTGGTACCTCCGGCGTCTCGTCAATCATGCGTACTTCTCCTCGAGTAATGCCTGCAGCGCCTCGCGGGCGCGATGGACTCTCATCTTCAACGCTCCGACTGTCGTCTCCAGAAGCTCAGCCATCTCTTCGTACGAGCGTCCTTCGACGTGCTTCATCACGAAAGCTTCGCGAAGGGATTCAGGGAGCCGGTTCAACGCGTACTCCAGATCGGTGCGAAGCTCGTTCCGATCCATTTCCTCCTCGGGCGTCGAGAACGATGACGGCTGATCGTCCTCTTCGTAACTGACGTGAGTACGGCGGATGTTCTTGAGCCAGTCCTTGCATGCATTCGCCACGATGCGGAATACCCACGCGTCGAATCGGCCTCGCACTTCGCCGAGATGCTGGTACGCCTTGATGAAGCTGGCCTGAAGGATGTCCTCCGCCACGTCGGGACTTCCTGTCATGCCGAGCGCGTGGCGGTAGAGAGGATCACTGTAGCGCTGGATCAGGATACCAAATGCGTCCTTGGATCCGGCAAGAACGCGTGCGATGATCTCCTGATCCGCATCGGCCTGATCGACAGGGGGGGCGGCGGCCGTAGCGGGTGCTGTTGTTGGCATCGCCGCTAGTGTAACTCTGATTTCGTCTTCGCGACAGAATCAATTACTACAGCGTAAGAGCGTGCTATCTGTTGCCTGCCTTCCGCTATCTGCTGGAGCTGCCCGCTGTCCGCGGCCTGCAGGACGCAACTGCGGGCAGGTAGCGGAAGGCAGGTAGCGTTCGCTGATAGCAGAACGCAGACGACACGCCGCCTAGACGGTTCCCCATCCCTTCGACCTGATCTCTGCTCCATGCTCATCGAGCCTCGGAGGCGGAAACCGAACCGTTCCCGGCACACTCGGCGCTATGCCGGTCAGCGCTGACGCTTCGACATCGCGCAGTGCCTCGAGTACCGACCGCACGACTCCGCAGGGAACGCCGGCCTGATCGAGAACGCCGATCCATTCCGAGGCGGGTTTCTCCCTCAGCCTGTTTGCAACCGTCTCCACGACCCGATCGCGCTGCTCGAGCCTTCCCGCATTCGTGAGAAGCGAAGAATCAGCCGCGAGATCGGCGAGCTCGAGCGCACGCGCGCACGCGCTCCATTGCGAATCGTTTCCGACCGCGATGATCATCGGGCGATCCGCGGCGTGAAAGAGCTGATACGGAACGAGGTTGGGATGCTGATTCCCCCAGCGCGTGGCGTCACGCCCGGTGACGAGCGCGTTCTGACCAACGTTGATCAACGCCGCGGTCGCGCTTGCAGACAGGGAGATGTAGATACGCCGCTCGTCATCCGACAGCGTGTCGCGGGCAGCGAGCGCGGCGAGAATCGCGATCGCTGCATCCTTGCCTGCGATAATGTCCGCGAGAGCAACGCCGATCTTCATCGGATCCCGGCCTGGCTCACCCGTGATCGCCATCCACCCGGACTCTGCCTGGACGACGAGATCGTATCCCGACCGCGAGCTTTCCTCGCCAAAGCCGGTGATTGTGCACCAGATGAGCCGCGGGCTTTGCTCCACGATCCGGTCGGGGTCGATTCCCCGCCGCTCGAGAGTGCCCGGCCGAAAATTGTCGACGACTACATCCGCACCCGCCGCCAGCGCGGCGAGAACGTTGACGTCGGCCTCCGCGTCGAGGTCGAGCGCGATGCTCTTCTTGTTGCGGTTGATCGACAGATAGTACGCGCTTTCGCCCCGCTCGTCGAAGGGCGGACCCCAGCCGCGAGTGTCGTCGCCAACCCCGGGGCGCTCGACCTTGATTACCCGCGCACCGAGGTCGCCTAACATCATAGTAGCGAGCGGGCCGGCCAAGACTCGCGAGAGATCCAGAACTTTGACGTTATTGAGCATATGATGGCGCTATAGTGTTTTGTTTCTGTTGCAGAACTTTGATGCGAATCTGGTATCCACACTCGAGAAAATCACCTGCTACGCAACATCACCCTTACTTGTTTTAGTCGCGGAAAATCATATACTTCCCGCCGCTTGGCACCTCCGGCCGCCGGACTCGATTCGCCGAGGTGGATGTTCTTCCCTTCCTTTGAATTACGCCGACCGTAAATAGATCAGGAGCATGTGATGGCTGAGAACGACAAAGCGTCCGAGCCCACATCGACAGCTGCGGACGGCAGTGCACCGCCGCCCCCGAAAAGAAGTCCCGGCCATCGCGGAGCTGACGTCAAGGATACTGTCGCCGAGATGGCGGCAAAGGCCCATGAGATAAGTCTCGAAGCCGGCAGCAAGATGGCTGCGGCAATGAAAGATGTCGTGAACGCTGCCGCCGGACTGAGCGGCTTCGTGATCGAAAGCGCTCGCGATCTCGTGCAGTACATGGTTCGCCGCGGCCAGATGACGCAGGAAGAAGCGGACAAGCTCATCCGCCAGGTCGAGGAGCATCAGCCGAAGCGCAAGGCCGCGCCGCCTCCGCCGCTGCCGAAAGCGTCAACAGCGCCGAGGCCTGCTCACACGCCGGTCCACGCGCCGACCCATCCGCCGGCTCACGCACATCCCAAGGCAGCGCCTGCAAAACACGCCGCCAAGCCTGCAAAGGCAGCGAAGCCCGAATCGAAGCCTGCCGCGAAGAAGGCTGCACCCGCGAAGAAAGCTCCCGCAAAGAAACCTGCCCCGAAGAAACCGGCTCCGAAAAAGCCTGCGGCGAAGTCGAAGCGGAAGTAGCTGATGCGGCAGGAAGACGCAGTCGCGCTCACCCGCGCGCTCGTCAAAATCGATTCACGGAATCCCACTCTTTCTTCAGACGGTCCCGGCGAGCGCGACGTCGCGCACGCATTGGCCGGCTTCCTCGAAGCGTGGGGTTTTTCCGTCGAGCTCAGTGATTCCGTGCCCGGACGCCCGAATCTCGTCGCACGCATCGGCCCTCGGGATACACCTGCGATGATGTTCGCGGGACATCTCGATACTGTCGGCGTCGAAGGGATGACGCACGATCCCTGGTCTGGTGACACAGCCGACGGGAAGCTCTATGGCCGCGGATCGTGCGACATGAAATCCGGTGTCGCCGCAATGTGTGTCGGCGCGCTCCGCGCCGCGCGGCAAGCGGGGAAGAATGCGAAGCGGCAGATCGTCATCGCTGCCGTGACCGATGAGGAATACGAGAGCCTCGGAATGCGCGCGCTTCTCGACTCCGGGATTCGCGCTGACCTGGCGATTCTCACCGAGCCCACGAGGCTCGCAATCTGCCCTGCACACCGTGGATTCGTGTGGACGGAAATCGAATTCATCGGACGCGCCGCACATGGAAGCAGGTATGACGTCGGCATCGATGCGATCCGTCACGCCGGTCTCGTGCTCGCCGAGCTCGACGAGCTCGATGCAGGCCCGCTTCACACGAGATCACACCGCCTCCTTGGCCGTCCCTCACTGCACGCTTCTACGATCGTCGGTGGAATAGGCATGTCCACCTATCCGGATCGCTGCATGCTGCGCGTAGAGCGCAGAACGATTCCCGGTGAGTCGCCCGACGATTCACTGGCCGAAATCCGATCGGCGTGCGACCGCGTGCGCGCGCGGCGTCCTGACCTCGACGCGACCGTTAGATTGATCGCTGCGCAGGAGCCGAGCGACGTCGATGTCGATGCGCCAGTCGTCCACGCCGTCGCGAATGCGCTTGCGGCAGAAAAGCTTTCCGCTCCAGTCGAAGGATTGAGCGCGTGGACTGATGCGGCGTTGCTCAACGCGGCTGGAATTCCCGCGATCTGCTTCGGCCCCGGGGACATTACGCTTGCACACGCTGCGGAAGAGTTTGTCCCAGTCGACGAAATCGAGAAGGCGACTGCGGTTCTTGCACGCGTTGCATCTGACTGGATGACGGAGCAGCATTGAAGCAGCTGAATCACAGGCAGTACGATGCGCTCGAGAGCGCGATCACTCACGGCAGGCGGGTCTCGATTCGCCGGCGCGGCACCGAGTACGTCGGCGTCCCGAAAAATTTGTGGATGGAGGGACAGCGCGAGGCGGTGTCGATACTCCATCCGACGACCGGCGAGGAGATAACCGTGTATCTCGACGAGATCGATCGTCTCGAAGTGGTCCCGACTTCATGAACTTCGATCTCTTTCGAGGCGCAGAAGAAAAGGGGCCCATCGTCGCGATTTATGCGGATGAATCCTGCCTTGGCAACGGACGCGAGGGATCGAACCCGGGAGGTGCAGGCGGGGTAATCGAACTGGCGAGCGGAGATGGCGAACTCGAGCGGTGGGATTACTGGGTGTCTGAGCCGGCGACGACTAACAACCGGATGGCGCTGCACTCCGTGATCGAAGCCTTCGGCGAGCTCTCGAGGATGAATCGTCCGTTTCGCGTCGTCTTCACGAGCGACTCCAGGTACATTGTCGAAGGGATGCGGTCGTGGGTTGCGAGCTGGGTGGCGAGAGGGTGGAAGCGCAAGGGCGGTCCCATCGAGAATCTCGCGCTGTGGCAGAGAGCGGTCGCGGCCGTCGCTCCGTTCGAGACGCAGTGGAACTGGGTTCGCGGTCACAACGGCCAGCCGCAGAACGAGTACGCGAATCATCTCGCGACGCGCGCAGCGGCAGACCAATCGTGCTCCGAAGGGTTGAGACAGTCGGAGTTCGATGTCTGGATAGCGAGCCGGAAAAACGGCTTCAGGGAGACAGCGCCGTTTCCTGAAGCGAGAGACTTCAAGCCAAGCCCGAGAGTATGGACGATCTAGACAGAGTATTTCATCGCCTCGTCAGCAACATCAGGCATCGTCACTCCGAGTACCTGACGCTTCCGTTCACGGTCCAGGAGCTGTACGAGACGTTGATTCCGTATCGCCATCACCGGCGCGAGCTCGGAATCGAAACCAACCAGGATTACGAGATTGCGGTCAGCCGTCTCCTTTCCGGCGAGCGGGACTACCTCCTCGCAGACCAGGCGATGCGCGACAAGCTCAAGTCCGAGCTGCAGGCAGGACACGGAGATCCTGGCGCATTCCGCGAATTCGCGGCGGCGAAAGTCTCGCTTGCACCGGAAGCGCTGCGAAGAATTCGCGCGCTTACCGCATCTGGCGCGGAAGCCGACGACGCACCCGCGCCCGCACCATCGCAAGCCGCTCCACCGGCAGCCATCAGCAAGACGTTTCCCGTTTCGTCGCCTGCTCCTGCTGCACCGCCACCGCCACCGGCCCCGGCAGCTGAAGCGACGAAGTCTGCGCCGGCCGCGATTTCATCGTTGATGAACACCGCCGTGCCGGAAGGCTGCCGCTTCTGCGGAGGCACGCTCCCCGAAGGCCGGTCCGTGGTCTACTGCCCGCATTGCGGAAACAATCTTTCGGTATCTCGCTGTCCGGCGTGCGGGAGCGAGCTCGAGAAGGGATGGAAGTTCTGTGTCACCTGCGGGCGCGGGGTCGGCTGACAACTACGGAAAAGCGTCCGCATCTAAGGAATCCAAATGACGGAAAAAACCGAAGTCGTCTTCCTCTCCGCAGTCCGCACTCCTTTCGGCACATTCGGGGGAACGCTCAAGGATGTGTCAGCGACGGAGTTCACCACCGTTGCAGCAAAGGCAGCAATCGAGCGCGCCGGCATCGAAGCATCCGACATCGACAGCACGATACTCGGCAACGTTCTCTACACCACGTCGGATTCCCCGTACTTCTCCCGGCACGTCGCGTTGAAATCAGGATGCAGGGAGGAGTCATCGGCCCTCACTCTGAACCGCCTCTGCGGATCCGGATTCCAGTCAGTCGTCAGTGGCGCGCACGAAATAATGCTTGGCGATTCGCAGGTTTGTCTCGTGGGCGGCGCCGACTCCATGTCGCAGGCACCTCATGTCGCACGCGTGCGGTGGGGCACTCCTTTCGGAAAGTCTCCTCCACTCGAGGACACGCTGTGGGCAGCGCTCACTGACAGCTACGCCGGCCTCGCAATGGCGGAGACTGCTGAGAATCTCGCCGAGAAGTACAGTCTCGACCGAAGCTGCGTGGATGAGTTCGCATTGCGATCGCAGCAGCTGGCGCGCGACGCGTGGGCGGCCGGCGCATTCAAGGACGAAGTGATTCCAGTGCCGGTCAGAAACGCGAAGACTAAACAGACTGAAATGTTCGAGCGCGACGAGCACATGCGGCCTGAATCGACCATCGAAGGACTGGCGAAGCTCAAGCCCGTTTTCCGCGAGAATGGAGTCGTCACCGCCGGAAACGCGTCGGGCATCGGCGACGGTGCAGGCGCGCTCGTCATCGCGAGCGGGAAATTCTCAAGCGACAGAGGCCTCAAACCCCTCGGCAGACTCATCTCGTGGGGAATCGCGGGTGTGGATCCGAAGATCATGGGTATCGGACCCGTTCCGGCGTCGAAGAAGGCGCTCGAGAAGGCAGGCCTCACGCTCGACGACATGGACATCATCGAGGTTAACGAGGCTTTCGCGCCTCAGGCGTGCGCCGTGGAGCGGGAGCTCAGGATTCCGCGGGAGAAGTTGAACCGGCAGGGCGGCGCAATCGCGCTGAGTCATCCGCTTGCCGCGTCCGGGGCGAGAATCACGGCCCATCTACTGCATACACTCCGTGCTGAAGGAAAGCGCTACGGCCTGGGCAGCGCCTGCATCGGCGGGGGCCAGGGCATCGCGCTGATTGTGGAGGCAATCACCTAGCCCGGAGACTTCCAAATGCCTTTTTACATGGCGCGGGTCGCATCGATGGCGGGCACCCTGCTGCTAGCCGGTTGTGCGACGATGGGTGGTGGCGCGACCGGCGACACGTCGGAGCAGGCTTCGACAACGCCACCCACTCAGTGGCCGGTCAATACGTACCAGCATGTCGACCTGTGGCTGCACGGTTTTGCGATGATCCAGGACGACACGACGCTGGTTCCATACTTCCGCCGCGGATACAAGGCGGAGATGACGGACTTGAAGCGCCGTGCAAACGTCACTACCCAGCTCGACGCCAACATCGCCAATCTTCGCAGTCGCCTCGCGCAGAACTCGCGGCTCGTGAACGCCCAGTTCGTGCCGCTGTACTTCGCGACGCTCGACGAGCTGAGCCAGGCCATGGATCTTCTCGAGCGGTCCGACGGAAATCCGCGCGCGGCGAGCAATCAGGAAACTGCGTCGCTCATTCAGCTCCTCGCCGGATACTTCCCGCTTCCCGCCGATCGCGACTGGGCGCGCCTGTTCATTCAGTCGCTGAGAGACGAGAACACACGCTTCTACCGCGCCTACTGGGACCAGCAGCAGCGTGAGCGCGCAACCGTCCTGACCGCGGTGCGCGAGCAGTGGCAGAGCACGTATCGCCCGCGCTTCGAGCGATTCCTCAACAACACGAGTCAGGCGGGCGGCGAGATTCTCCTGTCACTTCCGCTCGACGGTGAAGGCCGCACTCTCACCGCCGGCAAGCAACAGAACTCCACAGCCGTGACATTCCCGATGCGTCCGTCGGATGCATCCGAAGCGATCTACGTCGTAGCTCACGAGCTCGTCGGCCAGATCGTCCAGACGGCGGTTAGCGACAATGTCACACCGACTCAGACTCGCGAAGGCCTGACCGACCGTTACATAGCCTCAGGCCAGGTGCGCGGAGGCGCGATGCTGCTGCAGAAAGTTGCTCCCGAGCTGCTCAATGGATACCAGGCGTACTATCTCCGGTCCGCGAATCGGGCGAACGGGTCATTCATGTCGGTGTTTGCGCTTCCCGATGCTGTTCGGGATGCGATATCGAGACAGCTCGACATAGTGCTCGGCGGAATCTGAAGGACTCGGAACGACGGAACAAAGAAAGGCCAAGGCTGGAAGTTCTCAGTCACTGAAGATCCGAGGGGCGAGATGAACTACATCTCTCTGATTCAATTCATCTCGCGCCCTTATCTCGGAACTCGCTCGCGGTCCAGATCAGAGTAACGACGCAGCGAGCGAGAATGCCGTTACCTCGCCCCTCGGAACATTAGTGACTGAGAACTCCAGTCTTGGCCTTTCTTTGTTCCGTAGTTCTGTAGTTCCCCGAGCCCCGGCTATCTTTGACGTAGCATGCCACCCGACAACCTGCCAGCCCAGCAGCCCCCTCTCGATCGCACCGCAATCGAGCGCGTCCTCGCTCGCGCGACTGAGCTGCAGGTCGCAAGCTCGAGCCGTGACCAGAGTGGAATGCTCACCGAGGCCCAGCTCATCGAGATCGGGAAAGAGGCGGGCATCAGCCCAGCGACTCTCACGCAGGCGCTCGCCGAGGAACGGTCGCGTGTCGCTGTGCCTGAGGAGTCGGGGTTCATCGCGAGCATCACCGGACCGGCGATCGCGACTGCGTCCCGCACAGTGAGAGGAAAGCCGGACGAGATCCTCGCCGCGATCGACAACTGGATGCAGCGCGAGGAGTGCCTTCGCGTACAGCGGCGCTTCCCCGACCGGATCACCTGGGAGCCGAAGACCGGATTTCTTGGAACGGTCCAGAGAAATCTCAACCTGAGCGGGCGCGGATATCATCTCGTTCGCGCGACGCAGGTCGCAGCGACGATCATTCCGCTCGACGACGAGCGCGTGCTCGTGCGACTCGACGCCGACTTTTCAGAGAGCAGAAGCTCGAGAGTCCGCGTGAGCGGCGCTTCGCTGTTCGCGGGCGTGATGGGAAGCGGAGTCATCGCCGTCCTCGGCTCGATACTCGTCGCGCCGGAAGCGTTCATGCTTCTCGGAGGAGCTGCCGCCGTTCCAACTCTCGCCGGCGCAGCGGCAGGATACCAGATCGGAAAAGGCCACCGCGATGTCATCCTGCGCGCCCAGCTCGCGCTCGAGCAGACTCTCGACCGGCTGGAGTTCGGAACAACTCGGAGAACCAAGTGAAGCAGATCGGAAAAGTCGGAGTGCTGGGCGGCGGCTTGATGGGCAGCGGGATCGCGCAAGTCTCGGCAATGGCTGGATTCGATACTGTTGTGCGAGAGGTCTCCGATCCCATTATCCAGAAATCCCGGTCGGGAATCGAGAAGGTCCTGGCGAGAGGAATCGAGAAGGGCAAAGTGACCGCCGGTGAGCGCGATGCAGCGATCTCGAAGCTCTCTTTCACCACGGACCTCGCCGCGCTCGCCTCATGTGACATCATCATCGAGGCAGTCGTCGAAGATCTCGAGATGAAGAACGCGATGTGGAAGGATCTGAACGAGATCTGTCCGGCCGACACGATTTTCGCGTCGAACACATCGAGTCTCACCATTGCCGCGATGGCTGCCGCCTGCGGGCGTCCCGAGAAAATGCTCGGGCTTCATTTCTTCAATCCCGTTCCGCTCATGAAGCTGGTCGAAGTCGTGCGCACGATCACGACGAGCGATGAGACTGCCGACGCAGCATTCGAGTTCGCGAAGAAGCTGGGCAAGGAGCCGGTGAGAGCCCAG
>DASWQD010000371.1:0-4410 GCA_036398255.1 Gemmatimonadaceae bacterium
CCGCGGTTCATGAGCTTCTCGCGAACTGGCGAGCTGTGCTACGTGATCGTGCTCTGGACTCAATCGGGCCTGCAGCTGCGCTGATGTCCGCTTTCTCCTGTGATCGGCGCGTCCACGGTCAGAGGTATCTCACAGGAGAATTACATGCGAACACACAAGGTGCTGATCTCGACGGCGGCACTGTTTGTCACCGCGACAGCGTGCGAGCGAGACCTGACTACGGGAGCATCGAGCCCCGAGCCTGACATCGCGTCAGCGAGGCAAACGGCAAGCTACTCCGTCAGCTTCATAGATCTTCTGTCCGGCGACCACGAGAACCGTGCAAGAGGTGTCAACGACGCGGGAGAGGTGGTCGGAAGCAGCATCGGAACCACGACTGGATTCCGCGCATATGTCACGCTTGGGGGAGTCGTCACCCAGCTCGCCGGAACCAGTCCACAGGCGCTGGCAATCAGCAACGGAGCGACCCGATTTGTCGTCGGTCAGTCGAGCTCGACCCCGTCGCGGTGGACCATCGTCGGAAACTCCCCGGGCTCGCCGGTCTTTCTCGCGCTTGGCACGGCGACACGCGGGTCTGCACTTGGAGTCAACGATGCGGGTGACGCAGTCGGAGTAGCCGGATCGACGGCGGCCATCTGGGACGCAGCCGGGAATTTGACACTCGTGGCAACTCCGTCAGGCTTCGTGAATGGTGAAGGTCGCGATATCGACAATGCCGGAAACGCTGTGTTTGTCTTCTCGCGCCCGGAAGCCGGATGGGAAGGAGGGGCTGCCATCGGATATCTGAGAACTGCCGCCGGGCAGCTTATTCCTCTCGGACCACTCGGCGGTGACGTCGTCAGTTACGTCAACGGTCTCGGCCCAGCGGGCGGCAACCTCGTTCACGTTGCGGGAAGCTCGTACTCCGCTCCTTCAATCTCGCGCGCAGGTCGCTGGACGGTCGACGTCTCGACGGGCAACATCGTAAATACGCAAGTGCTCAATGTGCAGTCGCATGCTTTGGCGCTCGCCGATGATGGCACCGCCACGGGCTTCACGCAGGGGACACTCAACAGTCTGAAATCGAATGCGTTTCGATGGCAGGGCGGCATTCTTCTCAGCCTCAATCCGCCCAGGGGAGCCAAGATGGGGAAAGCGTGGGCGATCAGCCCGAACGGTCGCTATATCGTGGGTGAATCGATGCTGCAGAGCCGACGCGCAACGCTTTGGACGTTCCCCGCGCCGGAGAGGTGGCGATCAGAATTCGAGCTTCGTTCCGATCTGAAATTGTCGCGTCGCGACAGTGCCACTGGGCGAGCCGAAGTCTGAACGCAGCTCGCCGGTGGCATTTCGCTGGACGCCGAAGTATCCCGAATAGTTTTCGGTATTGAAGATGTTGAATGCCTCCACTATCACCGAAACGCTCGCGTGCTGTCGGATGCGGATTGCTTTTTTGAGCCGCATGTCTACTACGCGATACCAGTTTCTCCAGGCATTCTCCGGAATCCGATATCGCTTGCCATCGATCCAGTCGTCTTCCTGAAAATTGTTCTTGTTCAGGTCCTGTCCGACGACTGTCTTGTAAGGACGCGGACTGGCAGCAGTCGCAATGGTCGAAATATCGACGCCGAATGGAAGCTCCCAGGTCCCCGAGAGAACGAAGCGGTGGCGTTCGTCACCGCTGATGCGCTGCAGTACGTAAAATTCGCCGGCCGTCCTGGCCGGCGGTTGCGCGTTCTCCAGATCCCAGTCGGCTCTGGCCGAGGCGAGCGTGTGTGAAAGATTCAGCCGGACGTCTGCGTTGGGTGTGTACGACAGTCGCGTCAGAAGCGCGCGAAATCGAGCGCGAGCGAAATCTCCGAGCGCAATGATATTGCCATGTGAAGAAGACAAGGCACGCCTCGCTGGCGTCTGTGACATGTCGAGCCAGTTCAGATTGACTGACGCGAAAAGATTTTTTATCTCCTGGTCGAGGTAGTCCAGGTTGAGCGCCAGCCGCGGGGTCATGTGAGCGCCGAAGCCGATCGACCACTGTCTGTTCTGCGGAACGTCCAGATCTTCGGGCACGAGGTTGATCATGGGAGGTACCGGTGTTCCTCCACCCGCGATCACCCGCCTTCTCAGCTCGGCAGCGTCGAGAGTTCCAGGATTCGCAAAGGTGTACGTGCGCCAGGCTGCGGCTCGCTCCTCACCTCCAAACGTTGCTCCCAGACTCCTGTCATACATGATCGCGAACCCCGCGCGCGCAAACGTGCGCCTGTTACCCGCGAGGTCCCACGAGAATGAGATGCGCGGAGACAGGTTGTCGAGATCGCTTTTTCGATTCCCTGAGCTGAGCAGCCCCCGCAGCTCGGGACGTGCGCTCAATGCACTGTCGGCAAGCCAGGGCGAAACGAAATCGTTGTTCTGCGTGTTGACATCCGCGTCGTACCTGAGCCCGAGGTTCAGCGTGAGCCGACGTGACACCTGCCATTCATCGTTGATGTATGCGCCCACCACCCAGCCGTCGATTTCGGTTCTGGCATCGCGGTCAGATTCAGGGTGCATCAAACCGACCGCGATCAAACCTTCGAATGGCTCTCCTGTTTCACTCCTGAACCGAAAGGACCCGTCGCGACCATTGGGGGTGAACTGGTCGGTAATGACACGCGATGCCTCGATGCCGGACTTGAGGAGATGGCTGCCGGGCCCGCGCCCCAGGCTGTATGTGAAACGCTCGACTGCTCGAAAATGCTTCTCGAAAATATGGAATGTTCCGTTCGCACGTCCGATGCTGAGCGTCGGATATCGCATCTCCGCGCTTCTCACGACCGAGTTGTTCTCGCTTGACCATCCCACGAACTGAAGACTCAACTCGTTTGCGGCGTTCGGTGATGGGAGCCAGCGATGTCGGAGGTTGACGGTATTCACGCCGTAGTTCTGCGCCACTCGAGCATCGTGCGTCACGGTTCCGCCGAACTCTGACTCACCGGTCATGTGACGGGATGACCAGATGGCTTCCAGCAAGTTGCGATCGTCGGCCGCGTATGTGAGGCGGAAAAGCGCGGTCTGGTTGCGATTTGGGGCCTTGAACACTCCTGCATAGCCGTCCCAGAAGGCAGGACTATTGGCGGGTTGGCCAGGAACCACCGCGAAGTAATTCTCCGTATCCGATAGTTCATAGGTTGCCGCGTAAAACAGGCGGTCACGAATGACGGGTCCGCGCATGCTGAAGCCCAGCTGCCGGCGGCTGAAATCCGGTTTGGAGAAATTGGGAATTCTTCTCTGAAAATCGGTGGTCGAAATGAGATCCCTGTTCTGAAACAGAAAGAAACCGGAGCCGTGTCTCTCGTTTGTGCCACGGTGGCTGACGGCGCTGATGACGTAGGATACTCCTCGTGTATACTCCGCATCATATGGATTGAGGTATACGCGTAGCTCGCTCAGTCCGTCCGCGGGCAGAGGCGATCCCACTTGTGGTGACCCGACTACATTGCCGGTGTTCATGTTCTTCATCTCGACACCATCGAGATAAAGGTTGATCCCGCGTTCGTGCCGCATCGCGCCGGCGACCGGAAGCGCGTGACCATCGACCGATTGGAAGGAGCGAACTCCCGGAGCGAGTGCCGCCAGATCCATCACGTTGCGCCTGCTCAGCGGCAGGCGCTGAATCTCATGATCGCTGACAGCAGTGGATACGGACATTCGCTCGATTACCGCTGCATCCGCGCGTCGCTCCTTGACTACCACCGCGTCGAGCAAATCGGGCGCTCGTTCCAGAAGAAAGTCGAGCTGAGATCGTTCTCCCGCGGCGAGACGCACTTCCTGAGTCACCGAAACGTGGCCGACGATCTTCGCGGAGACGGAGTAGCGTCCAGGCGTCAGGTCGAGCATCCGATAAAAGCCGCGCTCGTTCGTCAAAGCGGTGCGTCGCTCGTTGGTCAGGGTGTCGATAGCAGTAACGCGCGCGCGCGCGATTCCGCCATTCCTGTCCTCGACAATGCCTTCGAGGTTTGTAATCGGCTGAGCACTCGCGCGCGGTGAGCTGATCGCGAGCAGCACGAGAGACATTCCCAGCCCGATTCTCATCGCCGCGATCGTCCCCAGTTCGGAAAACCGCTGAACGCCACCGGCGAAATTTCGGTAAGACGTCTTACGTCACTGCCGTCCGCGTTCATCGTGAAGATTGTTCCGTGACCGAGGACCCTGCGGTGAAACGCGATGCGCTTCCCATCCGGCGACCACGATGGATACGCATCCTCGGTAGCGTTTCTTGTGAGTCTCATCTGGTTGGATCCGTCGGCATTCATTACGTAAATCTCCATCTCGCCATCTCTGTCGCTTTGAAACGCGATGCGTCGGCTGTCCGGTGACCACGAAGGACGATTGTCTCTCGACGTGTTGAAGGTGAGCCGAGTGTGCGCGCTTCCGTCCGCATTCATCGTGTAGATC
>DASWQD010000372.1:0-12878 GCA_036398255.1 Gemmatimonadaceae bacterium
TGGCGAGATACGGACTCCTGGGTACGCCGGTCCTTCTGACATTCGGGCGAATGGATGCGTCCGAAAAAGCCAAGGGTTTCGACGAAGTGCTGGAAGCAATGCCGGCGTTGCTTCGCGAATTTCCGCGGCTCGTGTACTGCCTGGCGGGTGACGGCTCGGATCGCGCCCGGCTGATGGCAAAAGCCGAGAACCTGGGAGTTCAATCGCGGGTCGCGTTTCCGGGATATGTACCGGAGTCCGACAAGGCAGCTCTGTTTCGTGCCGCGGACGTATACGTGATGCCCGGGAGGCTGGAGGGTTTTGGATACGTTTTTCTCGAGGCCCTCGCAGCGGGAACTCCCGTGATAGGAAGTACGCTCGATGCGAGCCGCGAGGCGATGATGGACGGAAAATGGGGGATTGTCGTAGACCCTGCCGACCAGGGGGCGCTGATTGATGCAATCCGGTCTTCGATCTTCAGCCCGCAAGTTCCAGAGCGTATGGAGCTTGAATATTTTTCAAAACGACAGTTTCTGACGAGAATGCACGATATGCTTAATCGTGTGCTCGACGCATAGTTCCACATTGACCACCAGCTGATGCCCCTTTTTGATCGCAAGGCCGTCGGGTTTTCCACGCCCATCGCGCTGCCGACGACTCCAACGGAAACCGAAACCTGGCAGGCCGCCAACCGCGCGTGGTGGGAATCGCGCCCGATGCGTTACGACTGGGGCGACACTATCGAAGCGGCCGAGTTCAGCAAGGAATACTATCGTCAGATCGACGATCGTTTCCTCGAGTCCCTGCGCCATTTCCTCCCATGGCGAACGAAGCCGCTCGAGCAGCTCATTCCGTTCGCTTCGCTTTCATCGAAGGACGTGCTCGAGATCGGAGTGGGCTGCGGAAACCATGCGCAGCTGCTGGCGTCGAACGCCAGATCTTTTGTTGGAATCGACCTGACTGACTTCGCTGCCCGATGCACGTCCGAGCGCATGAAACTGTTCGGACTCGATGCGAAGATTCTGCGAATGGATGCGGAGCTGATGGACTTCCCGGACAACTCCTTCGACTTCATCTGGAGCTGGGGAGTCATCCATCACTCGGCGAACACGCGCCGCATCCTCGAGCAGATGCATCGGGTGCTTCGACCCGGCGGAACGGCCGTGACGATGGTTTACCACCGCAATTTCTGGAACTACTACCTCGTAAGCGGTTTGTTTCGCGGCGTCCTTGGCGGCGAGTTTCTCAAGACGAGATCGCTGAATGAAATCCTTCAGAAGCAGACTGACGGCGCGCTTGCGCGCCATTACACCGAGGGCGAGTGGAAGGAGCTCGTCGGAGATCTCTTCACGGTGCGCTCGAGTCGGATTTTCGGAATGAAGAGCGAGATCGTGCCGCTGCCGGGCGGGTCCATCAAGACAGTTGTCGAATCCCTGATTCCCGACTCGGTCGGGCGCGCGCTTACCAACTCAGCGAAGATGGGCACATTCCTCGTGACCGAGCTCCAGAAGCAGGCTTAGCCGGGCGTTCTCAGCGAACGGCGGCCCGGCCTGCGGCTGCGGCCTTGTAGGAAAGTCCGGAACCTCCCCCCTGATCGATGGCAGTGAGATTTTCGTCCTCCACGGATGCGACGCCACGGGGAGGACTCCAGTTCATCTGCCACTCGACGGCTCTGGCGATCCCGACTTCGAGCGGCACCTTTGGCTCGTATCCCAGCAATGACGCGGCCTTCGATATGTTGGCGATGTAGTGAGTGACTTCGCCGACGAGGGCCGGCGCGAGAGTGATGTCGGGCTTTTTTCCCAGCGCCTCGCCGATCAGCTCGGCCATCCGCACGAGTGTATTTCCCTTTCCATATGCAAGGTTGATCGTCTCATTCTGTGCCTTGCCGCCGGCGAGGGCTTGAATTCCTCGTACTATCCCATCGACGCAGTCATCTACGTACGTGAAGTCGAGGACCTTCTCCTCTCCGTAGATGGTGACGGGCATGTCGCGGGAAAGTCGCTGCACGAAAAGCGGGATCACGCGAACCATTCGCCCGATGTCATTGTCGTAGCGTCCGTACACGTTGCTGAACCGGAAAACGAGGTACGGCAGATCGTAGCAGCGTGAATACGAATAGATCAGCGCTTCGCCGGCGATCTTGCTGGCCGAGTAGGTGCTTTCGGTGTAGGCGAAGTCGGCGGTCGTCTCCTCCGTGTCGAAGCGATGAATATCGCCATATACCTCGCGGCTGCTCGAGAAGATGATCGGCGTCTTCGTCTGCCGGCAGTACTCGAGGACGTTGTAGGTCATCACCATGTTCTCGAGAGCGCGATGCGGCTCGCGGACGAGCTGGTGCACCTTGGCATGAGCAGCCAGGTGCACGACCACATCCGACTTGGGATAATCGACTCCGCCGATTCCCGTGGCGTAGGACGGGTAGTGGCCGCTCAGATCCTGGAGCAGATACTGGAAATCATTCGTCCATGTATTGCGGCGCTTGTCGACGCCGAAGACTTCGTGGCCGTCCTTTTTGAGGCGGAGGGCCAGGTTCGTTCCGATTTGACCGCTCGATCCGGTGATGATTACACGCATGCGGGCAATCTAGTGGCGGGCGACAGAATTATGGAACTGTCACAATCCCGCGTACAAAGCCATTACGTTATCCGTCCCGGCCGAGAGCGAGAAATGGGATGCCTCGATCCTCGCGAGCGAATCCGCCCGCGACGGATGACCAGCCCGGAGCCGGCGAACAGCCTCTCGCCCCCAGGCCGCGGCGCCGGACGCCAACGGGACGATCGATACGAGCTCGTCGATCACGACAGCATCCTCGGGAACGCTCCGCGACATCATGATCGGCAGTCCCGCTGTCTGCGCTTCGACGATGCCGAGGCCAAGTCCTTCCCTGGGAACTTCCTGGCCGGGCCAGAGGAGGAGATCAGAGGCGAGCATCAGCTCGGCGAGATCGTCGCGCCAGCCGAGCACTCGAATGCGGCTCGCGATGCCGGTATCCTGCGCATGCAGGTTCACTGCCTCGGTTTCCGGACCAACCCCGGCGAATGCCGCGATCGCATCGGGGAACTCAGTAGCGATTTCTGCAAGAACGTCAATCACGAAGCGCGGATTCTTGTACTCGGTCATCCGGCCGGCGAAGAGAATCAGCTTCGCGTCCTCGGGGACATCGATCATCGCGCGCGTTTCCGCGCTCGTCCTGCGCGGGTTCCTGAACTTCGCCGTATCGATGCCGTAGTACACGACCACGTCCCTGCCCGGCTTCGGCGGCGAATCGCGCACCATCGACGCGAGTGCGTCGCGCGAGATGCCGGCGATGCGGTCGGACATGGTGAGGCATACCCGGCGCATGGGCTCCCAGACGATTGCCTTCTTCACGCGCGAAGGCGTTGGCAGCTCCATCGACGTGTTGTGCACATGTACGATTCGCCGCCGGACCGGCGTTCGCGCGGACGCCAGCAGGTACACTGCGCTCACGATGTCATGGTGGGCGTGAATGACGTCGTATCGCCCACGCTCGATCGTGTTGTGCAGCTCGGAGATGAATTTCCGCGTGTGGCCAATCGCTACAGTCGAATGAATGACTTCGCCGCCGAGTGCTCGAATGTCGTCATCGAGACGGCCGGGCTTGCCGAGAGCGGAATAGAACGTCCAGTGAAATTCCGGATATCGCTCACGCGAATCGCTCATGATCCGAAACAGCCAGTTTTCCACTGCCTGATCGTGCATGTTCTCGACTACATGCAGCAGCTTCGTATGGCTCAGTGTGACTCCAGCTCCATTGTTGCCCGACGCTGGCCTCTCAGAACTGCCGCATGAAAGCGGCGCTCGCGCGGGGACATCCGCGCGCGCCGCACGATGTCGGCGACACGGTTCAGCGATCCGCGAAGAGATACTCCATTCCTTGTCGCTTCGCGGAATGAGTGCAGGATGATCGATGAATACGCCACGCCTTCGGCAAGACTCAGCAGATACGCTTCCGTCAATCGCTCGCGCGGGATGAGATGCGTGAGACGGAGGGACGCAATCACACCGCAGGCAAGCCCGATGTCGATCGCGCACGCTGAGAGATCGTTGTCGCCACCGGAGACGAGATTCTGGCCGGCCCGATCCATCTTGAACGTTCTGATTCCCTCGTCGTGCAGGCGAAGGTACTCGCCCGCCACTGTTCGCCTGACGCACAGCCCGGCGCCAAGCGGAGTCGTCTGGTCGTGCCAGTAGATATTGGACCAGGCATCGCGCGGAACATCGCGGATTACGAGGTTGCCCCAATACCGCCTTGTCCATTGTGGAGGCTCGATCTCGAACTCGCCTTTCACCGTTCCGCTCCACGCGCCGAGAAAGGGATGCGTAGATGCGACTGACCGCACCTTCTCCAGGTAATCGTCGGCGAGAACGTTGTCGTCATCGACGAATACGAGCACTTCCCCTTTCGATTCGCGGATGCCGCGCAGTCTCGCCGGCGTCAGTCCGAGCTCGTTCTCACGCACGACACGGCCGGCAATGTGCCACGACAAGTCGAGTCTCGCGTCGAGCCTTTCAGTGCTTGCATTGTCGATGACGAGCAGCTCCCATTCTTCATGAGCAAGAGACTGCCGCTGGAGTGCGGTGAGCGTCCTGCTCAGGTATTCCTCGCGCGGATTATGGGTGCAGACGATTACCGAGATCATCCGGCGCCACCGGGAAGCTTGTGCTTGACGGCAACGACTCCGCGAGTGACAGGCTCGGGAAGGAAGCGCCTGAGAAACACGCGCAGCGGCATGAGCGAGAACGGGCTGCCGGCCCACGCCCTCATGATGAGCTTGAGCGCTGCCACATGCTCGCCCTGGTACAGCACGAGGTTCTCGGCCCATGCGAGATCCTCCAGCATGTTGATCTTTCGCAGTTCATCTCCGTCGAGTGCCGGTCGAGCGGTCGCTCGCTTCTTCGCAGCCGCATCCGGATTTCGCGACGAAAAGAACGCGATTGCCCGATTGTATGCTGGCTGCACGAGCTTTGCGACGTCAGATCCCCGCATCGCGGCCACCATTGTCTCTCGCGCTGACCTGCCCATGGCTCGCATACGGGCGCGGTCCGACCAGAGGTCGAACGTAGCGTCCGCAAACGCGGAGGCATCGTCCATGGGAAGCAGCAGCGCGTTTTCCCCGTCAGCGACCAATTCCTGCGCGAGTCCCACCGCGGTGGAAAGGCAGCATACCTCGGTGCTCATCGCCTCGAGCAGTGGAACCGGCCCGCCTTCAACGCGAGACGTGACCCAGTAGAAGTCGAGCGCATGGTAGAGCCTGGGCAGCTGAGCGGTGTCGTCGGCAAAGGGAATCCATGCAGTCTGGATTCCGTGCTCGCGAAAGCGACCAACCATTTCCTTCCATCCCGGCCCAACGATCAGCGCCGCGGGAGCAACCTTCTTCTCGTTCAACCGCATCATCGCGTCGACAAAGACGTCGGTGCCCTTGCGATCGTCGTCGTTGCTGGCTCTCTTCGCGAAAAAACCAATCACCGGTCCCGTTGCATTCAGGCCCAGTGCAGCGCGGCTCGCTTGTCGCTGCCCGGCCGACGGCGGCGCAAAGAGATCGGTATCGACTCCGTAGGGCACGCGGAAAACGCGCGACATGTCCGCGCCGCGTGACTCCAGGTCGCGCACCCATTCCGATGACCCGGCTACGATCGCGTCGCCATGAACGTTGTGGCTGATGAGATCCCACGACGTCACGTGATGATGACTCGTCACGACTGGAAGCTTGTCCTGAAGGCGAGGAAGCCATTCCCTCGACGCATACGGGCAGAGAAAATGAACGACGTCGAAGCGTCCTGCGATCGTGTCAGCGTCGGCGAAGATATCGCCGAGCAGCGGTCCCGAGACAATCGTGGCGTCGATTGGATTGGCTGACGCGATGGACTTTGCGATCGTCCCCAGCACCCAGTGGATCGAGTCGGGAACGAGGAGGACGCGCAATGCCCCTTCTTTCGCCGGAGAGGGATTCACGATTTCACGCTGAGCGAGCAGTGCGCTCACCAGCTGATGACGACCGCTCCGTAGTCCGGCCGTCCCGTGAACTCGCGGGAATCGTCCAGCCAGGTCATCCTGCGACCCGCCTGCGAAACCATGCGTACCAGCTCGTCGAACGAGGTTCCGAACGAATCCCACGCATAGGGGTGAAGCTCGCACACGATCGTCGTCTTTCCATGAATCGCTCGTGACGCTCCGCGGAGCACGTTGATCTCCGCACCTTCCGCGTCGATCTTGAGCCAGTCCGGATCGGAAAGACCGTTCGATACCAGGTAATCATCGAGCGGAATCGTGTGCACCACGCTCTCGCGAATGTCGCTCAGCCCTGCGTTGGTTCCGAACCCGGCTCTCTCGAGCGAGTTCATCGAGTCACCCGAGCGCGAATAGAACGCGTGCGTTCCACTGGTATCGAACAATGCCAGGGGCTCGACCTTCACTCTCGAGCCGAGCTGATTGATTGCCAGATTCTGCTCCATCAGAGATCGCGACTCACGGTCGGGCTCAAAGGAAATCACGCGTCCGGCATTTCCGACGACGGCGCCGAATAGAACGGCGTACTGGCCGACATTCCCGCCGACGTCGATCACCGTCTCTCCGCGCTTGACGTTGTTTGCGAAGTACTCGAGCTGCCGCGCGTCGTTTCTCACGATCTCGTCGGGATCATCGCGGTAACTCGGCCGCACGGGCCGCGTGCCCGACAGATACCGGAGCCTGTGCCCTCCTACTTCGAGGCGCTCATCGCGCCCCGCGTACCACACCTTTCTCACCATCGACATAGCCGCCTGCATCGGCGGCGTGCGCATCAACCTTCCAGGACGCATTGCTTCTTAACCCTGCCGAGCAGCTGGCTCGTACTTTCTGAGTGGAATACCATTGGGCGTCGGCTGAACCAGACTGACGCCAAAATCATGATCGAGAGTAGTGACTGGATAACCCGCCAAACGCAGCTCTTCGACAAAAGCAGGCACTCCCATGTCCGAGCGCGAATACGGTGAATCGGGCTTGAGGTCCCAGAGCGTGTCGTGAAACACGACAAGTCCGAAGGGAACGACGTGCGGCATGAACAGCTCCCAGTCCCGTTTCACTCCTTCGTAGCTGTGATCACCGTCGATGAAGAGGAGGTCGATCGGAAGCATCCAGCGCGCGGCCGCCCTCTCTGAAATATCGCGAATGATCTCGACCTGCTTCTGGATCCCGAACGCACTGATGTTGCGGCGCATCTCATCCAGCGTGTCGATCGAATTCTCGTCGTTCCAGTTCGTGCGTGTGTGCGGATCGATCGCGAAGAGCTTTCCGCTTCCGTTTTCCTTGAGCGCGCGGCCGACATAGCAGGCGGACTTTCCGCGCGCGGAGCCGATCTCGACGGCGACTCTCGGCTTGAGGGCGCGTGCGAGCCCGTAGAGCAGATACGCGGAGTCGCCGAGCCCCGAATGGAAGTCGATCTCGTCCATGTGGGGAGCTAGCCCCGGAACGGTTATTCGCACCTTTCGCAGGATGCGCTTCAGGACTGCGTTCATTTAGCTGCGCCTTCGCGCGCGACTTCCTCGGTCCACATCCATTCTGCCGGCTCTCTCACGCCACCTGTCTCCCTGATAATTACTGCCGGCGTAGTGGGGCCCGGAAGTACATCGATCCATGCGCACGCAGGAAGATAATCGAGGCTGACATTATCGCCTGACCTGGCGGCAACGTCGAGTCCGTACCTTCCCGGCTGCAGCCTCAGAACCGGCAGCGACAATGTGACCGCGCCGGCGTGGAGACCGCTCATGTTGCGCCGCTCAGCCTCCAGGTCGCTGTCCAGACTGAGCATCCTGACACCTTCAGGCGACGAGAAGCCTACTCCGAAGGCGACGTCCGCCGCCGGCTCGCGCAGCTCGTAGTCGATACGGATACGCAGCGGCTCGCCATGCTGAACAGACTCACCGTCGTTGAGCGTGACGCGGTTGATCAGAAGCCGCTCGCCCTGGCCTGCGATCCGGCGGACACTCTCGAGCGACCGCGTCGTGTCGGCGGCCTCCATGCTCGTCTCGAGGTACCCGCGAATTACGTCGAGCGACGACCCATCCATGCGCACATTGCCATGATCGAGCCAGAGCGCGCGCGAACAAAGCGCTCGCACCGAAGCCATGCTGTGGCTCACGAACAAGACTGTTCTGCCTTCAGCGGTGGAGAAATCCTTCATCTTGCCAAGGCATTTGCGCTGGAACTGCGAATCGCCGACGGCCAGCACCTCGTCGACGATCAGGACTTCGGGCTCGAGGTTGGCGGCGACCGCAAATGCGAGACGTACATACATGCCGCTCGAGTACCGCTTCACCGGTGTATCCAGAAACTGCTCCACTTCGGCGAACGCCACTATCTCGTCGAAGCGCGAAATGATTTCCCGCCGGCTCATGCCGAGAATCGCACCGTTCAGGAAAATGTTCTCCCTTCCAGTGAGCTCGGGATGAAATCCTGTCCCCACCTCGAGAAGACTTGCGACTCTTCCGCGAATCCTGATGCGGCCCGTCGTCGGCTCAGTGATCCGGCTCAGCAGCTTCAGCAGCGTCGACTTCCCGGCGCCGTTTCTTCCGATGATTCCGACCACTTCTCCCTGCTGCACGTCGAAGGACACATCCTTCAGCGCCCAGAAATCGACCTGCTGCGATCGCGCATTTCCGTTCTCGCGCGAGCGAAACCGTACGCCGCTTGCAAGAGTGTCGCGCAAGGTCGAGTAGGCTTCCCTTCCCGATTGGAAAATCGAGTAGCGCTTGCCGAGCTTTTCAGCAGAGATCGCCGAAGTCATTCAGATGATGTCGGCGAAGGTCTTCTCGGTGCGCCTGAAGTACCACACACCGAGTGCAAGGAGGAAGAGAATCACGGCCGCCGAGATTATCACGCTCGGGACATAGAGGGCCGATCCAGTCACCGACCAGCGGAACAAGTCGATTATGCCGACGAGCGGATTCAACGAATACAGCATGCGCCACTTGTCGGGAATCAGGTCGCTCGAGAAGCCAACGGGCGAGATGTACACGCCAAGCTGAACGATGAAAGGAACGATGTATCGAAAATCGCGATACCTGACGTTCAGCGCGGAGATCAAAAGGCCCGGACCGGTTGCAGCAAGGACGGCGAGCGGCACGAGTGGCACGAGCGCGAGCAGGCGCATACCCGGCCAGAACTGGTACCACACCATCAACACGACGAGCAGAGCGAACGAGATCAGGAAATCGACGAGACTCACCACTACAGATCCCGCGGGAACTATCAGCCGCGGAAAATAGACCTTCGATATCAGGTTCGTGTTCGTGATCAGGCTCATGCTGCTTTCAGCGAGAGCGCGGCTGAAGAACTGCCACGGCAGCAGGCCGGCCAGAACGAGCACCGGATACGGAACGCCATTCGAGGGAAGCTTTGCGACTTTTCCGAACACGACGGTGAGGACGATCATCGTGAGGAGCGGCTGAAGGAGCGCCCAGCCGATGCCAAGCGCTGTCTGTTTGTACCGCACGAGGATGTCGCGCCAGGCGAGAAACCAGAACAGCTCACGGTACCGCCAGAGGTCCCGCCAGTAGTTGCGCTCCGCATGCCCTGCCTCGATGACCATCTCGTGCATCGTCAGATACCGAGCAGCGCAGCCGCGCGTCGTGCCGCGCGCCGAAGCGGAGAAACAGCGGGAGGCAGCGGAAGGTACCGGGGACGACCAGCGGGCTTTTTCGACATCAGTCGCTCGAAGCTCATCGAACGACGTGAGTCTCGTTTCCGCACGATGCCCAGCCCGCCGTATCCGACCGCAATACCTGAAGTGATGATCGGAAGGGTGACGTGTAATCCCAGCGCGGTTCTGAGCTGCATGTCCACGGAACACGAAGTCGAATCCAGCCACGTCATTTCGGCGGAGTCGCCAAGCTCGTCGTCGAGAGCTCCGAAAAAAAGAGTGCCTGGATCTTCGTGGGTTCCCCAATGCGCCGATCCGACATCGTGCAGAATCAGCACTCCACCTTCATCCGTCCGGTTGTAGGCTTCGGCGAACTCGCGTGCGACCGTGTCGTAATGATGGTCACCATCGAGAAACACGAATTGCCAGCGGCCGTTGTCGGAACGCAGCCATTCGCGCGAATCGGCAACGAGCGGAGTGTAGCGGGTTCCGAGATCGTAGGTGCGGAAGTGTTTCGCGGCAGCGTCGGCAGCAAGAGGGTCTATGTCCACCGCTACCTGATCGCATGAGATCTGCGCGTCCAGGAGCGCCTTGCCGATTGTGATGGAGGAGGACCCGCGCATGATTCCGATCTCGAGCGACCTCGACGGCCGCACTTCCTGAACGAGCCGGTAGAGGCACCAGTTGTCCTCCACGGTCGTCATGGTGCAGTTGTCGGTCTGACCCGGATGCACCGCGCCGACGTCCCGCGTCGACACGAAGAAATCGATGAACCACTGGGGAATCGCTTCGACGATCAATCCGTTGCGCAGCCACGGCAGGTCGAGATGGGGACCAGCGTGGCGCGTCCAGACTTGGGGCGGCCAATCGAAAGTTTGTGAATTGATGGGGTGCATCTCCATACTGTCGTGTGACACGGGCGAGTCACGCAATATAGCCGACCGGGCGCGGGAGAATCCTCCTCGCGGGCGCGGGCTCAATTATACTACGCGGCTGATGCCCCTTCTGAATACCCTTCGCTTCATTCTCGAACATCCGTTAAATCAGGGACACCGCATCGCCGCACTCCGGCGGTTCGCGGCGTGGCAGGTCGGCTCGCGTCTCGTCTCCGGTCCGATTGCGGCCGAGTTCGTCGATGGTCTCTCGCTTCTCGTCTCTCCCGGGCAGACTGGCGCGACGGGAAATGTCTACGCCGGACTTCACGAGGTCGCCGAGATGGCCTTCGTTCTTCATCTGCTGAGGAAGGGCGATTTGTTCGCGGATATCGGTGCCAACATCGGGAGCTATACGATTCTCGCTTGCGCAGCGGGTGCCCGTTGCATCTCATTCGAGCCCGGACCCGCCGCCGACAGCCTTGCCGCCAACGTGCGATTCAACAACCTCTCCAGTCGCGTCGATGTGCGGCGGTCCGCAGTGGGATCCACGACAGGTGAGGTCAGGTTCACTCCGGACGAGGATACGCTGAACCATGTAGCAACATCCGCCGATTCGAGCAAAGCGATTGTCGTCCCGCTTACAACTCTCGATGCTGCTCTCGACGGAAGGATTCCGGCTCTGATCAAGATCGATGTCGAAGGATTCGAGAAAGAGGTGCTCGATGGGGCTCAGCGCACACTCGAGGACAGCTCTCTCCTGGCGGTGATCGTCGAGACCAACGGATCAGGAGCGCGATACGGCTCGAGCGACGCCGAGCTGCATCAGCGGCTGACGGCAGCCGGCCTCTCGCCTGCGACTTACGAGCCCTTCTCGCGCGCTCTGGATCAGACGCAGTCGGTGAACGCCGGCGGCAATACCATATATGTCCGCGGCCTGGAAACGGTGCGCGACCGCGTGAGGACAGCTGGACGATTCCGCCTGTCGCTCGGCCGGGAGATATGAGATCGTCGTCACGGACCGGGAGAATTCTTCACGTCATAAGCGTGCTGAGCGTTGGCGGCGTCGAAGTCTGGCTCATCGAGCTGCTCCGGCACATGCGCGCCTTGGCCGACGAGGGACGCGAAGTCGAGCAATTCGACATTTTAATGACCGGCGGGTCACGCGGCGAGCTCGATGATCTGGCCGCATCTCTGGGAGCCAACCTCCATTACCTGCGTTTCTCGCGCCGGCATTTCCTTGCTTTCGCGAAGGCATTTCGCCGGCTGCTCGCGAGCGGCAGTTACTCGGCGATCCATGACCATCAGGATCTCGCGGCCGGGTGGCACCTGCTCGCGGGCGCCGGAAAACTTCCCCGAATGCGAATCGTCCACGTGCACAACGCTCCTGCACGGCTCCGCGCGGCCGGACGTACGAGGACTCGCCGGTTCCTGCTCGACCTGAGCCGCGGCGCAATAACGCGGCATGGGACTCATGTGCTCGGTACGTCGTCACAGATTCTGCGCGAGTATGGTTTTGTATCGCATTCATGTCCGCACCAGCGCATCCAGCCTCTTCATTGCGGCTTCGACGTGAGCCGCTTCACGACCGCACACCAGGATGCGAACGAAAGCCTTTGTGCCGAGCTTGGATGGGAACCGGGCGCGCGAATCGCGCTGTTCGTCGGACGCCTCGAAGGATTCGATGATTCCAATCCCGGGTGGAACGGAAAGAATCCCGAGTTTGCTCTGCGCGTCGCAAGGGCCGCAATCGATGACGGCTCGGACATGCGATTCGTCATGGTTGGCGGCGGCGAAACAGTGAGATCCACGCTCGAGGCGGATCTCCGGAAATCGGGACATGCTGATCGCATCCGCCTCGTTGGAAAAAGGAACGACGTGCCGCGATTGATGGCGGGTTCGCATGTCCTTCTCTTCCCGTCGCTCGAGGAGGGACTCGGTATGGTGGCCGTCGAAGCACAGGCCGCGGGAATGCGTGTCATCGCATCCGATACGGTCTCGCGTGAGGCATCAGTGATGGATCATCTCGTAACCTTTCTGCCTCTCTCGGGTGGCGTGCCGGTGTGGGCACGACACCTGTCCGAGGCGATTTCAGCACCTCGCTTCGATTCAGGAGAGGCGAACCGGAGAGTCGGCGAATCTCCCTACGCGATCGAGGAGTCGTACGCTCAGCTGCACGCCCTCTATTCGTCGGCGGACCATGAGTGAGTCCGGTGATCCGCTGAGAATTCTCTGCATCGGCGAAACGTGGTTCGGATCGGACGCGCGATCTGCTTTCGCGGCATTCCGGCGCCTGGGCCACTCGACGGAGGTAATCGACGAATCGCTTTTCGTTCCCACCTCGTGGGAAACGTTTCCCGCGCGCGTCCTGCGGAAAGTGTTTCGA